>CAZXTB010000009.1:0-4832 GCA_964643535.1 uncultured Erysipelotrichaceae bacterium
CCAGGGATGGGAGTCGATGAAGGTTACATGATTGTATTCAACGAAATGCAAAGAATAATTGCGCTTAATAAGGCCATGAAAGGAAGAATCCTATGAAATCACTAAAAGTACTTTCGACGACAGCGATCTTAGGTTATGGTTTTCCTCTTGCGAGTTTTGAGGAAGGGATGAAAATGAACCCTGATTGTATCGCAGTGGATGCAGGATCGACGGATCCAGGACCTTATTATTTAGGGGCAGGCGTATCCTTTACCGATTACTTTGCGGTAAAAAGAGACTTGGCCATTATGATTCAAGCAGGGATTAAGCATAATGTTCCGGTACTGGTAGGAAGTGCAGGAGGAAGTGGAGCTAAACCACATTTGGATTGGCAACTTAAAATCGTTTATGAGATCGCAAAAGAATATGATCTTCATTTTAAGATGGCCATCATAGAAGCTGATTTTGATAAAGATTTTGTCTTAAAAGCTTTTGAAGAAGGTAAGGTAAAACCCCTTCATCCAGCCCCTGAGTGTACTAGAGAAGACATATTAGAGTCTACTCATATCGTAGGTCAAATGGGTGTAGAACCTTTTATAAAGGCACTAAACGATGGGGCACAAGTCATCATCGCAGGAAGATCTTATGATCCTAATATGTTCGCGGCTCTTCCGATCATTCGTGGATTCGATAAAGGTCTAGCCCTTCATATGGGTAAGATCCTAGAATGTGCTGCGATTGCCTCAAGTCCTGGTAGTGGAAGTGATTGTATGATGGGAACCATCACCGAAGATAGTTTTATCCTACAGACCTTAAACCCAGCTCGTAAATGTACGGTTTTGAGTGTATCAGCTCATACTTTATATGAGAAAACCAACCCCTACATCTTACCTGGACCAGGTGGCATCATCGATCTACACAACACAACGTTTACTCAACTCGATGAAGATAGAGTCGAAGTCAAAGGAAGTAAGTTTATCCCATCTGATCCTTACTACATTAAGCTCGAAGCCGCTAAATGTGTTGGTTTTAGAACCGTTTCGATCGCAGGGGTTAGAGATCCTATCTTCATCAGAGAAACAGATTCAATCTTAGAAGCCGTCACAAAACGAGTCAAAGATAACTTTAAAAATCTTGAAAACTATCATTTAAACTTCAAGATCTATGGGAAAAATGGGGTCATGGGAGATCTTGAACCCATCAAAGAAATCAACGCACATGAACTCTGTATTGTGATCGATGCGGTCGCACAAACTCAAGAAGTCGCCAATACGGTTTGTAGTTTCGCAAGAAGCACCATGCTTCATTATGGTTATGAAGGTCGTATCGCGACAGCAGGGAATCTTGCTTTCCCTTATTCACCAAGTGACTTTAAAGTTGGTGCCGTTTATAACTTTAGTCTTTATCACTTGATTGAAATCAGTGATCCAGTAGGGATCTTTAAACAGACCCTCGTCAATGTGTGAGGTAACATTATGAAAGTAAAACTAATTGATCTCGCAAAAGTTATTCGTTCTAAGAATTCAGGTCCTTATGAGATTACCTTCGACATCATTTTAAAAGACAAAGAAACTTTTGATTGGATGGTTAAAGAAAAATGCATCAACGCAGCGCTTATCGCTTCTTTGTATAAAATAAAGATTGAAGACGTCATCAACATCATCGATTTTATCCCTGCCAATGCGATCAAAGCAACAATCGTTAGACCCATGTGTAGTGGAGATATTCGCGAAACAGATGTCTATGGCGCTCAACAGCACGCACCATTATTAACGTTAGAATTTGAGAAGAAATGATTAAAGAAGCACGCAAGTGCTTTTTTAATCCCTAAGTTTTAGGTAACTTTGTAAGGGTCACCAAAACATTTTCAAAAGGAACTTAGGAAGCATTCTAAAAAGCTTGTGTCAGGTGTATGATTAACTTAAATCGAAAGAACGGTGGAATAAATATGAATGCGCACATGTATTTTAGTGAAACAAGAATGATTCTTGACGCTGCGAAAGAAAATCAAAAAGATGCTTTGATTAAAATGTCTCAGGTCATAGGGGATGTGATGATGACAGGTGGCTTAGTTCAGCTATTAGGAGTAGGCGCTGATCGTGCTTTTGCGATGGAGCTTGGCTATCGTGCTGGTGGTCTTATGCCTTATCATCAAGTCAATATGAAAGATCTAGTGCTTAGAGGTTTGGTTAGTTTAGAAGAATATCAAGATCCTAAATTCCTTAATCGAAAAGACATCGCTAAGATGCTTTGGAGTCAATACAACATTGACCCAAAAGATGCCTTGTTGATTTATGTAGCTTCAACAGCGACAGTCTCTGTTTTAGAGATCGCAAAGTTGGCTAAAGAGGAAGGTAGAACGATCTTCTTTGTAGGATCCATAAAAAGCGTATCTCGAAATAAAACAGGCAAAGAATTGATTAAACTAGCCGACCATCGTTTAGATTTATGTACTCCTTATCCAGATACTTTATTGACTTTACATGACAACATCAAAATAACTCAAGTAGCCAATGTGGTAGGGAATATGTTTGCCCAAATGATGACAGCGGAAACCTACCGTTATTTAAAAGAATTAGGTCAAGAAGCTCCTGTATTGTTAAGTGCAAATGTGACAGGTGCGGATGTTCATAATCGTAAGATTTCTGATGTGTATCTTGGAAGATGGAATTCTTAGGAGGATCTCATGAACAAAATAACAATGGATGTTTTTTATGAACAAGCAATGTCTTTGATAGATACTTTAGAAAAACAAGAAATGGATCATATGGTGAAGGCTTCTGAACTCTGTGCAGAGGCCATCAAAAATGATGGGATCGTTCATATCTTTGGATCAGGTCATTCTGTTGGATTTGGGGCAGAATGTACCGGTAGAGCTGGATCTTTGGTTCCTTTTCATATGATTGAGACTTCTGATTTTGTGACCAAAGGCTTAACCACTCTAGCTGATTTTAAGAATCCTGATGATAATTTTGAACGCCGTCCAAACATCGCTCATAAATTGTATGATCTTTATCCTATACAAGCTCATGATGTATTCATCATCATTTCTAACTCAGGCATCAATGGGGTGGTCATCGATTTAGCCATTACCGCAAAAGCAAAAGGACATAAAATCATCGTTATTACCAGTATGCAACATACCTTAGCCGAACCTAGTCGTCATCCAAGTGGAAAGAAACTTTATGAACTAGGGGATGTTGTTATCGATAATTGTGGTCCTAGAGGGGATGCTTTGATCGAAACCGGTGAAATTGAAAAGATTTGCTCTGTCTCATCCATCACTGGAATCTATATTGCTCAAACTTTAACCGTAGAAATATGTCGACTCTTGGCTCAGGATCATTGTGATATCCCCATCTTATTGAGTGAAGATGTCTTAGAATACGAAAAATTCAATAAAGAACTCTTAGAAAAGTATAAAGGTAGAATCAACTAAAAAAGTAGACCATCGTATTCAATACCGTGGTCTACTTTTTTTCTTCTTTTAAGGTTAAGGCAACGACTCTATTCTTACCTAAAGTTTTGGCCTCATAAAGTGCTTCATCTGCTTTCTTTATAAAGTTAAGGAAGTTTTCATCTGTTTCTGGAGTCAAAGCACAAACACCGATCGAAACGGTCAAATATCCACTAGGAGAAATAAGATGAGGAATCTTCAGTTCTTCTATGTCTTTTCTGATTTTTTCGCACACCAATTGAGCCCCCATGATGTCTGTTTTAGGTAAAAGTAAGACAAATTCCTCTCCACCAAAACGAGCACATACATCACCTGGTCTTTTTGAGTTTTCTTGTATACAAGTTACAACTCTTTTTAAAACATCATCACCTTCAAGATGACCATACTTATCATTGAAATTTTTGAAATCATCAATATCTAAGATCGCTATGGCTAAGATGGAGTTCTCTTGAAGAGCCATCGTCCATTCATCGGTAACTTGTTTATCAAAAAAACGTCGGTTATGAATACCTGTCAAACTATCTTTTATGGAAAGTTCTTCAAGTTTTTTATTAAGCTGTTCAAGTTCAAGTACTTGATCATTTACTTTACGCTTTAATTTATAGTCAGATATTAAATTCTTGTATAGAATAATCGATGCCACCCAAGCGATAAAAAACATATAGGAAGAATTCAATATATCAGAGGTAACAACCGAAGGGTTAGGTTGAAAGTATCCAATAGACAGTGCGAAGGTTAATATAGCTGATCCATAAAGTATCAATGAGAAGAGTGGATCTAAGAAGAAGATGATGGCGACAAAACCAATCCCAAATTGAAATACAGTAATCTGATCACTATAAGACTGAGACAATAAAGAGAAAAACAAGGTCCAAAAAATACAGTAAACAAGATAAACTTTGAAAATAAGATTCTCCATTTTAGAGACAGTAGCTTTGTTTTTTGGGATTAAAATCAAACTGATATAGGTAAGCAAGGTAGGTATAAGTAGGAATCCATGCATCTCGATTACTTTTAAAACATATTCATCAGGAGCTTGGATGTACATTCCAAAATACAAATAAAGTGTCGTCAACATAGATAAAATAAAAAGCGCTGGAAGGGTTATTTTCAAGCGATTGCGGTTATGTTTTGAAACTTCCAATAAAAAATCAGTTCTATTTTCAATCGGTGAAATAAAGAACGATTGTATTGATTTCTTAATGGAATCTTGTCTTTTGATCAAATAAAGCTCCTTTCAGGATTAAACTTTAGTTTACTTAAACTCAAGTATGGCATAGTTTTGTTTAAATAAAGTGTACAAGTTTGTGAAAAGGAGCTCTTTTATATGAAAAGTAACTCATATTTACCCACAACCTCAAACTTATTTATTTGCTTCAGTAGTATTCTTATCTCT
>CAZXTB010000009.1:4842-14294 GCA_964643535.1 uncultured Erysipelotrichaceae bacterium
AAAGATAGGATGATCTAATGAAAACAAATCAAAATAGTCTACAACTGATTCCTTCTAGAATTTCATGTCGTACTTATGATCGAAAACCAATCGAAAAAGATACCCTTGATCAGATGCATGTTGTTTTAAATGAACTAAACAAAGAAGCCCTATCCAAAATCAGATTTGAATTAATTTCAACTCAAAAGGATGGAAAAGAAACAAACTTAAAACTAGGCTCTTATGGGGTCTTATCAGGCACACATACTTATATGGTGGCCATTATCCATGAAGATGAAGGAAATGCATTAGAATTGGGTTACTTATTTGAGAAAGCAATCCTTAAAGCTTTAGATCTTGACTTAGGAACTTGTTGGTTAGGGGGTACTTTTAAACGAGATGATTTCGAGAAAAACCTTGTTTTAAATGATAAAGAATACATCTGTATTGTTTCTCCAATAGGTTACGCAAAAGATAAACGAAGTTTGCTTGATTCTACGATGCGTTTAGGAGCAGGGTCGAATCATAGAAAACCATGGGATACACTTTTCTTTCAAGAGGATGATCAACGTCCTTTATTAAAAGAACAAGCAGGGGATTATGCGACGGCATTGGAGATGGTTCGACTGGGACCTTCTGCGAGCAATAAACAACCGTGGCGTATCGTTAAACAAGAGGGCTTCTTTCACTTCTATTGTGCGAGGAATCCAGGATACGGGGAGATGATGAAATACGATCTTCAACTCAATGATATCGGTATCGCAAAATGCCACTTTGAATTGAGTGCGAATGATTTGGGCTTAAAAGGATCATGGAAGACCACTAATCCTCACTTAAGCGTTGGATCATGGGAATACGTTGTTTCTTGGGTCATCATCTAGTTATCATGACCAGATTTTGTATCTTCAAGCGAGGTGGGCTTTGTTGTATAATGTTAGATATGAATTAAAGGGGAATGTATGCTCAAGACCGCAGTATTGACAGATTCAGGTAGTGGTTTAAGTCCACAAGAAGCGAAGGAAAAAGGAATATATCTGATTCCTCTTTTGGTTCTTATCGATGGGAAATCCTACAATGATGGCCAAGACATTAGTACCTTGGATGTCTACCAAGCTTTAAGTGATAAGAAATATCCAAAAACATCAACGCCGCTCTATATGAATATTGAAGATCTCGTTCGACAAATCAAAGCCGATGGTTTTGATTTGATCATTGCGACCCCTTTATCAGCGGGTCTATCCAGTACTCATCAATCCATTAGATTGGCCGCTCAGGAAGTTGGGATCGACATTGAATTTATCGATGTTTTCTCAACCTGTATGATTCAAAAGCACATCAGTATCTTAGCTCAAACTTTGGTCAATGAAGGCAAATCAAAAACTGAGATTGTTCAGATCTTGAATCAAGTCATCAAGGGCGCAAATACCTTGATTCTTCCTAATGATCTTGATCATTTAAAGGTTGGGGGAAGATTGACCCCATTGGCTGCATCTTTAGCTGAAATGTTTAAAATCAGACCTATTTTACAACTCAATGCCTCAACCAAAGGGAAGATCGACGTTTATGCGAAAGTTCGTACTGAAAGAAAAGCTCTAGAGGAAGCCATTGATACCTTACATAATTCATTTAAAGGTAAAACATGTAGTATCTACATTATTCATTCTCATGCTGCTCCTAGAACGGAAGTGACAAAGGCAATGTTGATTGAAAAAGGGTATGAACCTTCTCGTATATTCATCAATGATATAGCTGCGGTCATTGCTTCTCATACTGGATTAGATTGCTTAGGAATTCAGTTTATTGAAAGTTATGAACCAAACAATTAAACAAATAAGCGATAATAAGGGCTACTTTTAAACAATTCCATTTAAATTATGCATTATTTAATGTTTTTTGCGTTTTACCTGTAAATTTAATATAAAATAAAGAGAGATAAAGCTTAAGTATCATAACAACAGTTAGAAGCTGAAAAGCAGGAAAGGATGGTTTCATGTATTTAAGTAAAACTAAGAAACGTAATATTATTATCTTTATCGCCATTCTATTGGTCTCTGCTGCTGGGGTCGCTTTTATCTTGCTACAAAAACCTAAGATCGATTTGGCTCAAATAGCTGGTAGTGGTTATTCTGGAAGTGAACTTACGGTTAGTGTATTGCCATTGGATGCAACTGTATCCTATCAATGGCAAGTCTCTGATACCGCTGAAGGGCCTTTTGTGGATGTCGCTGGAGCGACTTTATCGAAACTTGCTTTAGGATATCAGGACGTCGGAAAATTCTATAAAGTATCTGTTAAAGGTATAGATAAATATGCTGGATCCCTTCAATCATCTGTTTTTGGACCGATTAAAGGAGTAGTAATTACTTGGCCTGCGGCTACACCTATTACCTATGGTCAATCCTTATCTTCATCTACTTTAGGGAATGGGGCTGCCCTCATCAATGGGGTCTTTGTGCCAGGAACATTTAGTTTTGAAACACCGGATGCTTTACCAACAACTGCTGGGACCTATAAAGCCGTTGTAATCTTTACGCCTACGGATCTTAATAAATATAAAACAATTTCGTCTTCAGTGGATGTAGTGGTCAATAAGGCTGAACTTACTGTGACCATCGATAATCAAGATGTCATCTATGGAGATTTCTTAAAAGACTATACGTATTCCATCACAGGCTTCCTTATGAATGATGATTTAAGTACCATCGTCGGGATACCAAGTATTACCAGTGTATATTCTCCTGGATTGGATATCTCATTTAGTCCGATTCAGATTATTGGGGAAATAGGTACCTTGGTTTCTGATAACTATAGTTTCAAATTTGTATATGGGAATATAAACATAAGCAAGCGTACATTGACCATTGGTGGACTCGTAGGCGATGATAAAACCTATGATGGGACAACGGATGCATCAGCCAGTGGAACAGCTCGTTTAGTTAATTTATTCCTTGGAGACAATGTAACCATAGGTGGTTATCCTAGCTTCAAGTTCGCGCAAGTTACTGCGGGTGATAATATTCGAATTACGGTTAAAGGTTATACCTTAAGGGGAACCAAAGCCGCCAATTACATTTTGGTTCAACCTGTTCTATACGCCGATATTAATCCATTTGTAATCCCTTAATAAAGACTTAAAATGCACCATTTGGTGCATTTTTTATATGATCTTAAGTAAGATAAACCCAATTGTATTTATTCCCCAATTGGTCAATGAATGAAACAACCAAGAAGGAATGATGCTTTGTGATTTATGATCCAAAGCATTGAATAAATATCCAGCGATGATCATTAAACCCAAAGCTCCAAGATAAAGCCAAAACTGAAATAAACCAAACATTAAGAAAACATGATAAAACGCAAACATGATGGAACTAAAGATATTGGCGAATCTTTTCGTGCTGACTTTAAAAAGTGCTAAATAAGCAAAACCTCTAAAAAAGAACTCTTCTAGAAATGAATTGATGATGGCGATATAAAACGCAATTGGGACGAAGTTTAATGTACCTGAACCGAAATTATCCTCTAAGATCTTGCTTACTAAAGAAATAGATCAATAGGATTACAGTATATAAAACACATCCTAAAATTAAAGCTATTCTTAAATCTAAAAGCTTAACTTGAAAAAGTGATCTTAGTGACATCTTATTCATCACTTTAAAATAGATAAGTGGAATTAAACTAAAGGTAAGAATCTTAAGCAGGGCTTTGGTGACATAATCAAGTTTTGATCCATCCACCCAAGCCATCAAGATACAAGCACTAAGAACAAAAGCAATGATTGTTCTTTTCTTTGACATAAGACCTCTCGCATAAATGATCTTTATGCTTTGATTTCATTTTAACACAAGCTTTTCTCTATGAAGAGAGATGATTAATTCACTTGGTTCATGATTTTATTATTTCTAGAATAGGAGTAAGATTAAGATGGAGAAAGATATGAAATTCATAACTTGTACAAAAGAATATCACAAGAAGGCTCAAGATTTAGTTTGTTCGGTTTTCAATCCAAATATGATCCGTAAGTATCCTTTTCTATTGTCACAATCTAATCTTAATCATATGTTTATTGCCTTAGAGGAAGAACAGGTTGTTGGGGTTATTAGCTATTATGTGAATGATCTTCATTTAGGGTTGATTAAGCTAAAATTAGCTTCTATTGGAGCTGTATCGACTCATCCAGATTATAGGGGAAGAGGCATCGCATCTACTCTTCTTCAGCTTGCGGAAAAACAAATGATTCAAGAAGAAATCGATGTCATTGTCATATCAGGAGATCTTCATATCTATAAACAATTTGGAGCGGATCATTTATCATTATTGGCTAGATTTGATCTTCCTAAAGTACTTTCTGATACAGATATCACACCTTATCAAGAGAAAGATTTAGATGCCTATTATGAATTCTATTCTCAACAGCCTTTTAGATATGAGCGAACTAAAGCAGAATTTAAACGCTTAGCTAAGGCAGTAGTTAACTTTGATCCTTGGGAGACATCATATTTTTATGGGATAAGTCTCAACGGTAAACAGAAAGCCTATTGTGTGCTTGCGATAAGAGGGAATGCGACAGGAGGAGTGATAAGAGAATTTGCGGGAGCACCATCTGCTTTACTTGAAGTAAGTGGTAAGCTTATGGAAGCTCATCATCTTAAACAACTCCATTTAGAATTGGTTCATAATGATCCTTTGGTAAAATCTTTTGCTAAACTGGGGCATAATCATCATCATGAAGCCTTTGAATCGACGATGAAGATTGTTGATTTTAATCAGTTTATTGAGCGTTTACAGCCTTATTTTGAATATGTTTTAGGAGATGATCATGATGCTTTGTTTATTCGCTATTATGATGATAAGTATCATTTTAAATATAAGACTCAAGAATATTCAACATCTGATTTTAAAGAAGCATCTCATATACTCTTTGGACCTTATGAGAATGATGAAATTAGTCAAACAGACTTAGGCGAGATCCTACAACAACTCTTTCCTTTGCCTTTTGTATATACCTCAAATATGAATTATCAATGATCGCTTAGCGATATGGAGCCCCTATGAAACAGATCTTGCCTGCAGTTAAGTCGATGATGATCCAAGAAGGTCTTTATCATTGGCCCCTTAAACTAAAAGTGTATTCAAATAAACAATCCACGAAAGCAAGTTTAGAACTTAAACGATTTATCTCTATTGATGATAAAGGTGATATTTTAGATACTTTGAGCTTTATCATAGATCCATTACTAAACCCTCAAGCATATCGAATGGTATTTTTGGATCGATCCATCACCATCCATCATCGTGATCAAAGTGGTGCTTTCTACGCCATCAAGACCTTAAAACAGCTCTGTATGAAGGATAATCAATGGGAAAACTGTACCATCGATGATGAGCCTGATTTAAAGGTAAGGGGTTATCTTTTAGACATCTCACGCAATAAGATCCCTACTCAAAAGACGCTTTATCAACTCATCGATCTCTTAGCGGATTTAAAATACAATCATTTTGAATTGTATGTGGAAGGGTTCTCTTTTAAATATCCAAGTTTTGAATCATTGTATACAGATGAGACTCCCATCACGATCGAAGACTTTAAAAAACTAGAAAATTATTGTATTCAAAGATGTATAGATTTTGTCCCTAATCACAATGGTTTAGGTCATATGACCGCATGGTTAGAAAGACCTCAGTTTAAAGATCTTGCGAATATTGAAGAAGGAATGTTTATGTGGGGAGCTCATAGAAAGGCATCAACTTTAAATCCGCTTGATCCTAGAAGTCTAGATTTGGTTAAGACCTATAGCTCGGATGTCCTTAAAATTTCTAAATCACCGTATTTTCATCTCAATCTAGATGAACCTTATGAGTTAGGGTTTGGTAAAACGGAACTTGCTGGTAAAGAAATAGGCGTAGGACAAATGTATCTTGACTATATGTTGAAACTCTATGATCATGTGAAATCTTATGGGAAGATTCCATTGGTTTGGGGAGATGTGCTTAATCATTATCCGGATACCTTATCGAAACTGCCCAAAGATCTGATTTTTGTGGATTGGGGTTATGATTCAGATGCGCCTTTCTATAGGAGCTTAAAACGTTTATCAGAAGCGAAAGTATCTTTTATGTCTGCCCCAGGAACCTCCTCTTGGAACTCATTGACAGGACGAACCTATGATAGTTTAGAAAACATAAACAATGCTTGTTTATACACCAAGCTTTATGATGGACTGGGTTTCTTATTGACCGATTGGGGAGACAATGGTCATCCTCAACCCCTTGCGATTTCTTATCTACCTTTGATTTATGGCGCCTTTGTCTCTTGGTCATCAGAAGGGGGAGCTTATCGTCATTCAATCAACTATCTCAATGAAATGCTCTTTCAAGATGAAAGAAAATTAGTAGGAGAAGTCCTAGCTGATTTAGGGAGACTCTATCGTTTTCAAAATTCCTATACCTATAATTCAACTCAGATCTTTGATTTATTGTGGGCTGCCAGTGATGGGCAAGATCTTCAACGATTAAAAGATCATCCATTAGCTCAATCCTATCGAAATGAAATCATCATCGATGAATTGAAAGGCTTAAAGAAGCGACTTCTACGATCTCATAGTGAGACCTCAATTGGGAAAGCCTCTTGTCGAGAACTACTAGAAGTCATTCAACTGACACAAGTAATGATGTTGAGCTTTGAACTCCTTAGTTTAGATCTCAATATAAAAAAGAATCAAGAGAAGTTACATGTGGCTTTAAAGCTTTGGCCAGTAGTACTTAAACAGGCTCGCTCTCGTTGGTTAAGAACCAATCGAAGCGGTGGATTAGAAGAAAGTATGGCTTCATTTGAGAATGTCTATCTAGGCATCAAGCTCCTACTTAAGGAGTAAGCGTAGGCGTCCTATTTGTTTATCGGTGTTTTAGTCGATATAATACTTTCAGGAGAACTCTATGAAGAAAAATAAGGTCCTTTTCGTTAGTAATTGGCTTTCTCTAGTCTATTTGGCTTATGGATTGTTCATACTGGTGGCTTTATTTGGAGAAAAAGATCTGGGATTTGGAGCTGTAATAGCGGCAATCATTGCGATCTTTCTGATTCCTAGTTTAATTTTAGTTACCATAGGGATGGTGTTTGGATGGTTTGCCTATCAGCGTAATAAGCGTTGGTTAACCTTAACTTCTACCATCTTATATCTATTGGGTGCCTTAATTGTATTCAATGTTGGAATATTTTTGATTCCCAACCTTGTCTTAAATGTGATTGCCTTTGTTCAACAAAGTGCTCAAATCAAAAAAGATAAAGCTTCTTCAGTTCAATTGGTGCCATAAACGAAGTTCGCATTTGGAGGAAAAACATGCAAAAGTTTCAAGTTGCCGTCGTAGGAATGGCTGTTATGGGTAAAAATCTTGCCTTGAATATTATGGATCATGGATTTAGTACCCTAGTTTATAATCGAACCACAGATGTAGCTTTAAACGTGGTCAAAGAGAATCCAGGCTTAGGCTTAGCACTAAGCGTTGAAGATTTGGTTAATCAACTTGAAATTCCTCGTAAGATCATCATTTTGGTTAAAGCTGGGGCTCCAGTCGACGCAATTTTAAAGCAATTAGTACCTTATCTTCAAAAAGGAGATATCGTCATCGATGCAGGCAATTCCTATTTTATGGATACGATTAGAAGAGAGAAAGAATACGCTGAAAAAGGTCTCCATTTTATGGGAATGGGGGTTTCTGGTGGTGAAGAGGGCGCAAGAAAAGGTCCTGCGATCATGCCTTCTGGAGATAAAGAAGCTCATAAAGCAATAGAACCTATTTTAAAAGCCATCTCAGCTAAAGTAGATGGGGAAGCATGTACCTCTTACATCGGTGAGAACGGATCAGGACACTATGTCAAAATGGTTCATAATGGGATCGAATATGGAGATATGGAACTCATCGCAGAGTCTTATCAAATCCTAAGAGATCTAGGAAAACACACCAACGATGAACTTTCAGAAATATTTAGTGGCTATAATCAAAGAAGCTTAGAGTCCTATCTTATCGAAATCACTTCTAAAATACTAAAGACAAAAGATGATCTTAGTTCATCTTATTTAATCGATAAGATACTAGATACAGCGGGTCAAAAAGGAACTGGACTTTGGACCTCAAAAGAGGCCTTAGATTTAGGCGTTGATATTTCTGTAATAACTTCGGCTGTATTTGCCCGTTTGATCTCAAGTGATCGAAGTACTCGACTTCAAGCTCAAAAGATATTACCTGTTTCTTTGATTGAGACAAAGATTCCAAAAGATCTTGATAAACTAGTCGAAAAAGCCCTCTATGCGGCTAAAGTAATCTCCTATGCGCAAGGTTTTGATTTGATGAAGAAAGCAGCATTGACTTATGGCTGGAATCTAGATTATGAAGCCATCGCTAAACTCTTTAGAGGAGGATGTATCATCCGTGCCAAGTTCTTAAATCAAATAGCTAATGCGTTTAAAGATCCAAAATTAACGAATTTACTTTTAGATCCATTCTTTACTCAAATCATGAGTGATTCATTAAGTGCTTTACGTGAAGTGGTTTCTCTTTCAATCAACGCAGGTATCCCAACACCTTCTTATACAGCTGCCTTAAGTTATTATGATGCGTTTAGAAGTACCTCGCTTTCCACCAATATGATTCAAGCCCAACGTGATTACTTTGGGGCTCATACCTATCAAAGAACGGATAGAGAAGGTTTCTTTCACTTTGAAAAATGGGGAGACAATGAATAAACCTCTGACCTTTACGATCTTTGGATCGACAGGTGATCTTACTTATCGAAAATTATTGCCTGCTTTGTATCAACTAGAGACAAGGCATCTTTTACCTGAAACCTTAAGAATACGTTGTATAGGACGTAAAGATTTATCGACCCAATCCTATTTAGAAAGTGCCTTGCCTTGGCTTCAAAAAGGATCTCGTTTTCCCTTTGAACAAGTCGTTTATGATCGATTCATAAAACACATCAGCTATATTGAAATGTCTTTAACAGAACTTGAAGACTATAAACTTTTAAATGAGAATACTTTAGAAAGCGATCATTTGTATTACTTTGCGGTAGCTCCAGAATTCTTTGAGATCATCGCCAATCATTTAAAAGACAGTGGATGTTTAGGGAGTGGATCTCATGGGGTTATTTTAGAAAAACCATTTGGGGTCGATGAGAATCATGCGCGCTATCTCAATGAACGTTTGTCTGTGATCTTTGGGGAAGACAACATCTATCGTATTGATCATTATTTAGGGAAAGAAATGATTCAAAACATCTTGACCATACGTTTCGCCAATCGTTTGTTTGAAGGGATATGGAATAAGGACTACATCCAAGAAATACAAATCACGGCATCTGAAACCATAGGGGTTGAGAATCGTGGTGCTTATTATGAACAAGCTGGAGCCATCCAAGACATGGTTCAAAATCATTTATTACAGTTATTGTCTTATGTATTGATGGATAAGCC
>CAZXTB010000010.1:0-14075 GCA_964643535.1 uncultured Erysipelotrichaceae bacterium
TTCTCTCATGAAGCAAAGTAATGTAGGATAGTACTTTTGAGGCATATACTTTAGAGTTCGCAATATTCAACCATGTTTCATTTGCTTGTCCTAAAGTCAGAGAAACCGGTTGATCATGTTTATATTGCCAATCATAAAACAACAAGCCACTCAGATGATATCGATTTAGGTCGCTCATTATTTCAGCGTTATCGTCTTCTATTGTATTATCGAAATTCGCAAGGTATCCATATCTAGGGAACATATCCCAGCTTGATGATACATCCACTGCGATGTTTTTTTGATCAACTATTTTCTTATCTTCTAAAAGATAGATACTTATGAGATATCCAGAATAATCCACCAAGGGTGGAATCCATGTGTACGATAATTGTGTCGAGGATGCTTCAATTGAAAGTGTTTCTTCGATCATGGTCTTATCTAAATGAGTAATGACAATATTAAGCGAACCATTATTTATGGATTGTAGCTCTTCTGTGGTATTAATTTCTAAGTGTACAGCTTCCCCAAGATCGTATCTTGCTTTATCTGTAGTGATGGATTCGATAAATCCTGTTGAATACTGGAGTTCTGTTTTGACTCCACAAGAAGATAACGAAAAAATGAGTCCTAAGCTAAGACCTAGACTCATTCGTTTATATAAAATCTTCTTAGTATCCATCATCTAATTTTCAACCTCAAAAACGATGGCTTCATAAGGCTGTAGTTTAAGATCTTTTCCACTACTAATAGGAGCATTCGAGATGACTGTTTTAATGATCTTACTTTCTACAGCGTAATGAGTAACTTCATTACTATAATTCGCTATGATCAGTAAGCATTTTGATTCATCTTTTCTTTTATAGACGAATAGATGTTTGTGTTGTGCTTCTAAAAGAATGAATTCCCCGTTTTGAATCAATTCACTATAGATGCTTTCTTTTCTTAACTTAATCAAAGTTTTATAGAAATTGTATACAGAATTTGCGTCTTGGGTTTGTAGCGCCGCATTGACTTCTTTATAGTTAGTGCATAAAGGTAACCAAGGCTTGCCTGTGGTGAATCCACCATTGGCTTGATCATTCCATTGCATTGGTGTTCTAACGTTATCTCGGCCAAATATACTGGCTGCACGCATAAAATCTTGTTTAGAAAGTAACTTTCGATCAAGGACTAAGTCTTGATAGGCGTTGATGGTTTCTACATCTACATAATCCGTAAGTGAATCAAATCTCGCATTAGACATGCCTAATTCTTCACCTTGATAGATAAAGGGTGTCCCTTGCATAAAGTAACTGATCACAGCAAACATTTTTGCGGCTAAAGCTGGGTTATTTAAATCATCAGACCATCTAGAGATGATTCTTGGCATATCATGATTGTTCCAAAACAAAGAATTCCAACCTTGACCCATCATAGAAGTCTGCCAATCACCTAGCACTTTCTTTAGTTTAACGAAATCCAGTGAGTGGGGTTTCCACTTTCCAAGTTGTTCATCCCAGTCTATTTTCATATGATCAAATTGAAAGATCATACTGAATTCAGATCCATCTGGATTTGAATATTTCTTCGCTATGGCGGTATCTACATTCCAGCATTCACCTACTGTAAGGGTGTTTCTATTACCAAACGTAGCTTGGTTCATTTCTTTGATGTAGTGGTGCAATAAAGGTCCATTGGCTGTTATCATCGACATAGGTTCTTTGCCTATGTATTCAATGACATCGAATCTAAAACCAGCTACACCCATATCAAGCCAAGCATTCATCATTTGTGTTATTTCATTTCTTAAGTCTTTACTTTTCCAGTTTAGGTCTGGCATCTTCTTAGAGAATAAATGAAGATAGTACTCTTGAGTAGGTTCATTATATTCCCACGCAGAACCAGAAAAAACACTTACAAGAGGATTGGGTTCTTTGGACCAAACATAGAAATCATGGGTTCTACTATCTTTACTTTTACGTCCTTCAATAAACCAAGGATGTTCATCTGAAGTATGATTTAAAACAAGATCCAAGATGATCTTAATATGATGATCTTGAGCAGCCTTGATCAATTGTTTCATATCATCCATATTTCCAAACAAAGGATTGATGGATAAATAGTCGCTAATATCATACCCATTATCATCCATGGGTGAATCATAGACTGGTGAAAGCCATATCACATCGATACCCAATTCTTCCAAATAATCAAGCTTACTGATGATACCTTGAAGATCCCCTACACCATCTCCATTTGAGTCCAAAAACGATTTTGGATACACTTGATATACAACAGATTTTTTCCACCAATTTGACATTTTAGTCTCCAAATACAGAATTGAATTCACCTAAGAGAATTGAGTTATTAACAATCTCGTTGGTTACAATTTGCGCCATCCCTATAACGAATTTCTCATTAACAAGCACGGTAAAACAAATTTCTGTTTCCATCTTAGCTTTTTTATAGAACCAGTTTTCACGAATGATTTCTTTAAGATAAGTTTCAAGCAGTTCAGTATCAACTTCCTTTTTGACCCCGATGATGATTCTTTGAGGATTCATTTGCATGATCAAATTGATAACTGCGATGCCTACATAGTTATAAACTTCAAGCATTGTTTCATCCACGATTTTCTTGTCTACAATGTTTTCTCTGAAGACTTGATTATAATTGACAGGGCGTCCAATCTTCAATTCGATTCGATGAAGCACTTCGTCTTCATTGACATACATTTCTAAACAACCGTGTTGACCACAGTAACATTTCTTTCCACCAGGAATCAGGATTTGATGACCGATTTCTCCAGCTCCACCAAACTCTCCTTTATACAACTTCCCATCGATGATGATTCCAGAACCTACCCCTTCACCCACTGTCATACAAACAAAACTATTATGACCTTTTCCAAATTCGGAATTAAGTTGATAAACAGCGAAAGCATTGACATCATTCTCAATGAAGATCCCTATCCCAAATTCTCTTTTTAGATCATCTCTAAGGTGAACATTACTCCATCCTAATAAGGTAGATGAGATTAAGATTCCGTTATCATCATCCACGATACCACTTATGGTGATCCCTATCGCAAATACCCGCTCTTTGATCATTTTTTTAAGTTCACTAACTAAGATGGGAAAGAGTTCCTCATAACTGATTCCCAATTTATAATCTGTCACTGAAGTAGTGATGATGGCTGGTTCCAGGTTACATAAAGAGACAATCAGTTTAGATGCTTCGATCTTAACGCTTAGGATAAAACCAAAATCATTGTTGAATTTTAGATTTATGGGTTTTCTACCACCCGTAGAAGTCCCATCACCAACCTCAAGAATCAATCCGTCTTGAATCAGTGGATTGATGATTTTGGTTATGGTAGATTGAGCTAGACCGATCTCTTTACTCATCTCAGCTCTACTAATTAATTCGTGGGCTCGAATGGCATTGATACAATGATAAATATTGATGTCTTTTATCAGATCTTTATTGCCGGTTCGATTGTTTATGTTGCGATCAACTTTCATATTTCATGTACACCATTGTCCAATATTGGATCTTATCTATCGTGAATTCGACAGCTTCACCATGTTCATGAGGAACGATTCGGTGATCTACCTTGACCATTTTACCATGATGTTCATCTGGGCTGGCAAGATACACCTCTTTAATCCTTCTTGTATTTAGAATTCTAATCGTCGTATTTAAGACAGGTTCAGGTGTTTCTTTTGAGTCATACCATACAGATTCCTTCTGATTGCTTAAGTTGATAAGGTTGATAAGGCTATATTCTTTGGATTTTCCTAAGATTGCGTAAAGATAACCAGGTTCAGCTTTTATAGAAGTTGGTTTATTAATGTAGAAGTCGGTATTGGTTCCATCATAGCCCCCAAAAGAGGTATAGGAGAGATCGATTTTATCTGAATACAAAAGCTCACTGTATTTAACGATAAAGTCTAGATACTGTTTTACTTGTTGAGAAAACTCAGGACTATATTTCTTATAGTCGACATAGTATGCATTGCTTAAGATCCCATTGTATTCCCCATAGAGTAGATTATAAGCACCAAGAGAGCTACAGATGGCATGCATCAATAACGCTCCATTTTCAGCGACTTTCGGATCTTGAGGATCCTTAAATGGAGGTAAGTAAGCAGCCAACACCAAAGGTCTATTTTGAGATCTTAGTTTACTTTCAATGATGATTCTTCTTAGGTCTTCATAGGTATTATTAGGATTCCAGACTTCTATGTATACAACGTCTTGTTTAGACTCAGAGATGGTTTCAATAGGCCAGTTATTGACATAGTTAAAATCAATAAAGAGTTCTTTCTTTAATCCTTTAAGTTCTTCTAAAACGAGATTTATAAATCCTGGAAGTTCTTTCTCAAAATCAATCAATTCTCCGTTGATACGCTTAGAATACTTAGGAAACCCATACTGATCAAGATGTATCCCATCAAAATCTTTGATGGTAATGGCTTTCTTAAACTCTTCGATGATGTGTTTAGACCAGGAGTGATCAATCGAGATGTCCATCATTCCAATTTGATCAAGTAGGGCAAAAAACTTACCATCCGTACGATACATCAACTCATCCATATGTTTAGAGAAATAATCGCTTTCAGCCCCATAGATGGCCCCATAAGCAACCGCAAACATCCCATACTTATGACATAAGTTTATCTTATCTTTAAGAATCTTATTACTGATTTCACGTCCAAAGAAGTCCGCATAAATGGGTTCTTCATTGATGAGATCATCATGACGATACATCCAATCATAGAATTGAATCGTCGTCAGATGATAATCGTTAAGTTGTTCAAACATCGTCTCATGGTCTTCATCGATTGTAGTAAAATTACTCACAAAACCATATCTAGGCACATCTGTAAGCTTTAAGACCACATCAAATGCCGTTGAGAGATGATCTAACTCAAGTGAATACCCACCGATAGGATAAGTCCCAAGATTAACTTGATTTTTCCCATTTAGAAGTTCACATGAGACAACACCGATCTGTTCAGACAGATGAAAAACTTTAATTTCAGCTTTTTGAGATGAACTCGAATCAATCACAAGTTCAACTTGTTCAAGAGGTCGGTAGGCACACTTACTCATCGTAATTTTATTGATCATAATTTATCCTTTCACTGAACCACTTAAGAAATCGCCTTTGATAAAACGTTTCTGGAATACGATAAAGAAGATGATGATGGGAACCAATGCGATCAAGGTAGCTGCGAAAATCAGTCCCCAATCTGTCCCATGCTGTTGTCTAAACAGTTGTATAGCGATCGGTAAGGTTCTCATCCCTACAGATTTGATGATGGTAAGGGCACTTGAGAACTCATCCCAGAAACCTGTAAACGCAAAGATCGCAAATGTACCCAGCGCCGGTTTAGATAAAGGCATGATGATACGGGTGAAGATCGTAAATCTACTTGCCCCATCAATAATCGCACTTTCTTCAATTTCTCTTGGAATGGATTGAAAGAAACCTCTAAGGAAGAAGGTATTGTAGGCAATCCCAGCCCCTACATACAAGAGGATCAAACCAAAGTAACTATCCACCAAGCCCATCGTGTTTATCAATAGAAACTGAGGCACAATGTTCAATAGACCAGGAATCATTAAGCTAAAGAGATAGAGTTTAAATAGTTTTTCTTTGAATCTAAATTCAAATCGAGAAAAAGCATACGCAGACATCGATGAGACCACAATCGCAACAACGGTAGAAACAGTAGAAACAAAGACACTGTTCATAAAATATTTCAGAAAATTATTGGAAGATAAGGCTGCGATAAAGTTTCCCAGATAGAAAGCGGCAGGAATAAGGATTGGAGGATAAGGAATAATGTAGGAGTCAGGAGTAAAGGCTGTTGCCACCATATACATAAACGGTAAGATGGTGGTGATTGAAAACAGGATCAATACAATATACATCAGTATTTTGCGAATCATAGTTGGCTCTCCTTATATCCCATATTCATAAACTTCATTTGACCCATCGCCAAGATAAAGATGAATACTCCTACGATGACAGATAAGGCTGAAGAGTAGCCAATATTGAAGTCCGTGAATGCGACTTTATACATATAGGAAAGTAATACTTGTGTTCGACCCATAGGTGCTCCATTGGTCATAACATACACTTGAGTAAAAACATTAAATGAACCTACCAATAAATTGGTCATAATGAAGAAGGTTACGGGTTTTAGTAAAGGAATCGTAATGTATCTTACTTTTTGAATTGTATTGGCTCCATCGATTTCAGCAGCTTCATAGTAAGATCTATCGATGCCTTGTAGTCCTGCTAGAAAGACAATCATATTCCATCCTATCCCCTTCCAAACAGCTAAGATCCAAACCACTGCATTGGCAGTCCAACGATTGGAGAACCAAGAAATCGAATTGGGTACAAGTCCTGTTTTTAAAAGTAGGTAGTTTATTAAACCCGCATCTCCTGATTCAAATAGATATCTAAAGATCAAGGAAACGATTAACCAACTGGTAATAACAGGAATATAGAAAAGGACTCTGAATAAAAATGATCCCTTTATTTTCGTATTGATGATGATGGCTAAGATCAATCCTAAAGCCATCTGAGGAAAGACGGTTACAACAGCATACAACGCTGTATTCACAAATGAATCCCAAAGCATTACATCTTTAAATGCTTTTAGATAATTGGCTAAGCCTACAAACTGGTTCATCTTATCAAGAAAGATATTATAGTCTGATAAACTCATATAGAAGTTCTTTACAATTGGATAGAAAATAAATGCCAATAACAAGATAAAACCGGGAAGAAGAAATGGCAATACCTCTAATTCATTACGATACTTATACTTTAGAGATTTCTTCATATTTCCTCCCGGTTTTAATTAAATGAAAGGCATTGGTTGATGCCTTTCATCAAGATTCATTAATTACTTTAACAAAGCATCAATTTCTGTTGCAGCAGCATTTAAGGCTTCTGTAGCAGTCTTTTCTCCTCTGAAGACACTTTCGATCGCGAGCGATAGAACTTGTTCAATGGAGCCCCAATTAGCACTTGGCGTTCTTGGTTGAGCTGTTTCAAGCTGTTTGATATAAGTAGCAACATAAGCAGGAACATCCTTTAAGGTAGAAGATGCTGTCTTTGTAACTGGGATCATACCTGTTTTAGCCATGATCTGTTGAACTTCATCAGTCATCATGAATTGCATGAATAACCAAGAAGCATCTTTGTTTTCTGTCTTATTAAACATGATCAAGTCTTCACCACCAACTACTGAGACGCTTCCGCCTTTACCAGCAGGAATGGTAGAAACAACAGTACTGTCGATTGCAGTTTGACCAATAATTGAGAAGTACCATGGGCCGTCATCGATCCACAAGTAGTTTCCTCCAGCCATTCCGCCCCAAGCATCTGGTTGTTCACCGAACATCGCAGGACCAATTAAACCTTCTTTGTAATAATCGTACAGTTGTTGAACAGCAGCGATACTATCAGCGCTATTTAAATAACCTGTAGCAATATTATATTCATCATTGGTTACTTTTCCGCCTAAAGTCCAGAAATAAGGTAAGAAGCCCCAAGGGCCAAATCCCTGAGGAACCAAGCCCCAACGATCATCTTTTTCTTTCAATAAACGAGCAAGAGCAATCATTTCATCCCAAGTCTCAGGTGCTTCTGTCAAGCCTAATTCAGCAAGAACAGCTTTACTGTAAACAGCAACCTTTGTATTGGTATTCAAAGGCAATCCATAGTATTTTCCATTATAGAAGTTGGTAGACAAGGATCCAGCAAAGAAATTATCTTTCAAATCATCAAATTCAGCAAAGGCACTTACTTCTTCAAGTATACCTTGTTTTGCAAACTCAGCAACCCAACCGATGTCCATACGCATAACATCAGGAGCAACATTGCCTGTATAGGCAGTAATAATTTGTTGTTTCAATCCATCATAAGGCATACGAACGGATTCTATTGTGATATCAGGATACTTTGCAGTAAACAGAGGAACTACTTCTTCTAGGAATAACTTTTCTTCGCCTTCGCTATAAGTGTGCCAGAATAATACTTTTCCACTTACAGGCTTAGGTTCAGCTTTGCAACTTGTCAATCCAACGACCAACAAGAGTGCAAATAACCCAACTAATACTTTCTTTAGAGTCATATAACCCTCCTTGTAAAAACACAATAACATACTTTCTTCAACGAAGCAAGTAATGTTTTATATTTTTCACAATTATTCTAATAATGTAAGATAATGATTGATGCTTTAAACAAAAACAGCCATATTACTTAGAAAAATCCCCTTTATTCTTAATACAATAAGAACCTTATTCCTAAGGTTCATAAAGACTAATCATTATAAATCCAAAGAAATCTTCAGTGATGTCTTACCTAAATCTCTTATCCAAATCGTCCTGTTATGTAGTCATTGGTACTTTGCTCAACTGGATTGGTAAAAAGGTCTTTGGTGAGGCTCTGTTCTATCATCTCTCCCATAAACATGAATCCTGCTCGATCTGATAAACGGGCAGCTTGTTGAATGTTATGAGGGATAATGATGATGGTGTATTCAGCTTTTAGAGCTCTTAAAGATTCTTCGATCTTTAAGGTAGATATTGGATCCAAGGCAGCACAAGGACGATCTAAGAGGATAATCTCTGAACCTAAAGCCAATATTCTAGCGATACATAAACGTTGCTGTTGACCTCCAGATAGTCTTAGAGCGGAGGTATTTAAACGATCTTTAACTTCATCCCAAAGGACGGTTAAACGTAAGGCTCTTTCTACTTTTTCTTTTAGAACGGTCATGTCTTTGATACCACTTAATCGTGGCCCATAGGCAATGTTATCGAAGATGGACATCGGTAAGGCAATGGGTTCTTCAAATACCATCCCTATTTTACGTCTCAACTCATTGACACTGATATCTTCAGCTCTTATGTTTTTCCCATCGATGAGGATCTCACCTTCTACTCTGACCCCATGATCTAAATCACACAGTCGAGTAATGGCTCTAAACAAGGTGGTTGTTCCACTGTTGGCTGGTCCAAATAGAGCGAATATTTCATTAGGAAAAATCTCAAGATTAAAATCCTTGATGACAAGTTTATCGTGGTAATAGAAGTTAAGATTCTTTATGATGATCTTTGCAGGTTTAGTCATAGTGTCCTTCTATCTATTTTTAGCCACATATCGATTAACGATCATGTTGGCAGCGATGTTGATCGCAAGGATAATGATGATCAATAGGGTCGCTGTCCCATAGGCTCTCTCCATCGAGATACCTTCTCTAGCTAGGATGTAGAAATGAACAGCCATCGTTCTAGCCGGTGCGAAGATCGAGGTTGGCATGCGTAAAGAAGACCCTGCGGTTAAGATGACCGCTGCTGTTTCCGCAACACATCTCCCTATACCTAAGATAACCCCTGTCGCTATACCAGGGAAAGAAGATGGAAGAACAGCACCTAAGATGGTTTGCCACTTCGTTCCACCTAAAGAATAACTGACTTCACGATAGCCATGAGGCACAGATCTGATGGCTTCTTCAGAGGTTCTTATGATGGTAGGTAGAATCATGACCCCCATCGTTAATCCACCTGATAGGACAGACCATCCCATTTTTAAATAGATGACGAAGAATATAAATCCAAAGAGTCCATAAACGATGGATGGGATCGCCGCTAAAGACTCGGCACTAAATCGAATGATCTTGGTTACTTTGGTTTCTCTGGTAAACTCGGTCAAATAGAATGCAGTCCCTACCCCAAACGGTGTCGCAAATAGAACCGCTAAGACAGTAACCATCAGTGTACTAACGATTGTTGAGAGAATCCCACCTGATCTTCCCATATCTGTAGGACTTTCTGTTAAAAACTGCCAAGTCAAAGTAGGCAATCCTTTAATTAGAATAAAGGAAATGATAAAGAATAATAGTAGTACAACTAAGATCGATATAAACCAGATAACGAACTTAGCGATCAACTCAGATGTCTTTGGGCGAATCATCATGTTCATTACCTCTTCCTTACGATTAACTGGGCCACTGAATTTAGCAGCATGATCATCACAAACAAGACGATCCCTGTTGCGAAAAGGGCTTGTTGATGTTCACCTGAAGCATAACCCATCTCTATCCCAATGTTGGTGGTTAAAGTACGCGCAGGATCTAAAATAGAATTAGGTAAAGCAACCGCATTCCCCAACACCATAATAACGGCCATGGTTTCTCCTACGGCTCTTCCTATCCCTAAGATGATCGCAGCCATGATGCCTGATTTAGCCGATGGAATCAAAACGTAACGAATGGTTTGCCAATGGGTCGCCCCTAAAGCTAAAGAACCTTGTTTATATAGTCCTGGTAAAGACAAGAGCGATACTTCCGAGATACTGATGATGGTAGGTAAGATCATAATCGCTAAAATAAGGGATCCTGCTAGAATACTTAAACCAGGACCTCCTAGATAGGTTCTAATCATTGGGACTATAAACGTTAAGCCCCAAAACCCATAGACTACAGAAGGTATCCCTGCCAATAGTTGAATGGCAGGTCTCATGATGTTACGTACTTGTTTAGGCGCAAACTCGGTAAGAAAAACACTGACACATAATGCGACTGGAACCCCGATTACGGCAGCTCCTAAGGTTACAGACATGGTTCCTACAATCATAGGAAAGATTCCATATAGACCTTGACTAGGTGCCCATGTCATCCCAAAGATAAAATTGAAGACCCCTACTTTATTGATCAGAGGTAAACCTTCTACGAAGATAAATATGGTTATAACAGCTAATGCTGATAAAGTAGACAAAGCAACGAGGAAGAACCCTAAACTAAGAGTGGTATCTTTTCTAAGTTTCATGGGGTACCTCCGTTATCAAAAGTAATCAATCCTTCAGCATTCAGCATTCTTTTACCTTCATCAGAAAGCACAAAATCTAAGAATTTCTTAACTTCTCCAGTAGGCTCAGCGCTTGTAACAAATAAGAAAGGTCGAGATAGATTATAAGTCCCATTGATGACGTTCTCACGGGTTGCTTTAACCCCAGCGAGTTCTACAGCTTTTACTTTCTCATTGACTAAACCTAATGAAATATAACCGATCGCATAGGGATCATCCCCAACCAATAGTCTTACAGTCCCATTGGAATCTTGAACGATGGAGTGTGGATCGATGCTTATTTTATTCATAACCAAGCTTTCAAAAGCGGATCTTGTCCCAGAGCCTTCTTCACGTGTAATCACATGAATCTTTTTATTGACGCCACCCAATTGATTCCAATTGGTGATGACTCCAGAATAGATATAACGAACTTGTTGAAGGGTTAAATTGTGAACTGGATTGCTTGGATGAACGATAACTGCCAATCCATCACGAGCAATCTCAACTGACCATAAGGTCTCTTCTTCATCCTTTAGATTTCTAGATGACATACCGATATCTGCCGTGTTGGTTTGAGCCGACATGATGCCTGCGGAGGAACCTCCACCTTGGACATCGATGATGAATCCTGGATTTAATCTCATATATTCTTCAGCCAAAGCTTCTGCGAAAGGCTGAACTGAGGTAGAACCAGCGATGATGATCCCAACTTCATTTGACTGACTACAGCCTGAGGTCATACTTACAGAAAAAATCACGAATAGAAGTGATAATGTTCTTTGACTCAGTTTACCCCATCTACCTAATAGAGATGGCTTCATACTGTGATCAACTTTGAAAATACATCTTTGTTTATCTTCTTGATGAGATGCACCAATGACTTTCCTACCTTTCTCACGATAAAATCTTTTGTTAATCAGTTCCCCAAATCAGTATACAATATTTTAAATTTATCGGTTTTATTATATCATCTCAACTTCATTGAAGTGTCTTAAATTTACTCTAAGTTATTTTAATGTGTTTAATGTTTTGGTTAATTTATTTTGGAAAGAATTTCTATTGTACTAGAGAATAAAAAACCATCCTAAGTAAACTGCACCTAATAGAATTGTCACGATGTTTCATTTTCGTGTTTACTCTATGGTTAATAGTTTAAAGGATGGTTTTATAAGCTACTTATTTAGTTAAAGTAATGATACTGTCTTTGGTTGTCTTTAAACCCCAAGAAGTTTCTATCTTAGAAAAGGCAGTCTTATTGGTTATGATTATCATGGTGGTGATATCATAACCCATGTTTTTAATCAACTCAAAATCAACCTTTAAAAGTAAGTCTCCTCGTTTAACTTTAGTGCCATCTTTTACGAAGCTTTCAAATCCCTTCCCATTTAGATTTACTGTATCGATCCCCACATGAATGATTACCTGAGCCCCATTGTCTAAGGTTAGCCCTATCGCATGTTTCGCAGGGAAAACAAAGTTTATTGTCCCAGAGCCAGGCGAAACGATCTTGTCTGTTGACGGCATGATTCCTACCCCATCTCCCATCATCCCTGATGAGAAAACTTCATCTTTAACGCTCGTTAAATCAACACATTCCCCATCAACGACACTTGTTAATTCATTGGGTCTTTCATCTGTGGTTTTCTTGAGTTTATCAAATAGTCCCATAGTGCCTCCTTTATTTAACTTTATAGATCATCATAAGTTACTAAACTTAGATTGGACTTCTTTATATAATCGATGATATCTTTATCGCACAACATCTCAACCTCCAGCGGTCTTGGCCATAGAAGTGAAGATGACTTGATCAAATAGGCGTCTAGATAAGCAGGATGACATATATAAACATCGCATCCATCCTCATGAGGATGATCAACAAGATCCATCATCGATTTCTTAGGATCATAGTCAGCTTTCATACTGTCCATTGATACATAGGTTTTGGTTTTTCCTATAACGCTTGGATTGATCGACATTGAGAATGGGATGTATTTGAGATTGTGTCGCTTAGCGACAATCTCAAGTCCCTTAAAGAAATTATCACTGGCGACCGCATGACCTTCAAAATAATGAGGTTCATCGCCAACGATTTCTTTATAACGTTGATATTGAGCTTCGATTTCAAGGATCACTTCATCTAAGACGACGAAATCTTCTTTGGCGGATCGATACTCTTTTGAAGATTTAAACTCACCCAAGTCATTGGTGATACTTGGAATCAGTTTAGGATCAGTAAGGGGCTTACCTATACAGATGTTGCTGTGAAGTCCATAACAGACGGATTCACCTTTTAGTAAGTTAAAGCCGTGGAGGGATGACGGCATATTAACCATGAATCCCACACTTTTAATCAAACCTTCTTTTACGCTTTTAGCGATCCCATAATTAGCGCCTTCTGAATATCCAAGATCATCTGCCCTGATCAATAGTTTTCCCATGTTTACCTCTTTATAGATTACATTTTATTTTTATACCTTTAAGATAACCCGGTGCGGAAAAATCTTTGAATTTCGCACCGGATTTTACGATTAAAATCTAGGACAAATTACTCAAATATTTTAGTTGCTTCAGCATCTCTCTTGAAGTCTAAGAAATAGGTGACAAGTGCAGCAACAACGAAAGCAATAACTCCAGTTAATATCCCATTGACAAGGTTAGCAGTCGTTCCACCTATGAAAGCAGTCAACGCTAAGAAACTCGCAACTGGAACCAAATTATATGCAGTGACGCCCATGATGGCACCGTACAATGCGCCAGCGAAACCGCCCGCCATTAAGCCTAAGAAAGGTTTCTTATAACGCATACCGATCCCATAGAGTCCAGGTTCAGTAACACCACCAACGAAAGCCGCCAATAAGTAACCCAAAGATAAGGAGCGTTCTTCTTTCTTAAGACGAAGTGCAACCCCTAAACACATCCCAGAAACAGCCAAACTCGCTGCGACAGCACCAGGTGTAACGAAAGCTTCTTGACCTGTACCGAAGAAAACAGTAAGCAAGGCTGTAATCATAACGATATGCATCCCACTCATAACCAAGAATTCCCAAAGTGCACCAATCAGTGCTATGGCCAAGATGCCTGGGATTCCACCTAAGTTACCCAATGAGACCAAGCTACCACTGATGAATTGTCCTGCAATAGAACCCGCTGGGCCAATGATTACGAAGGAAATTGGTAACATAACAGCAATGGTGAGAACTGGCGCAAATAAGGTCTTTAGTGTGCTTGGGATC
>CAZXTB010000011.1:0-13967 GCA_964643535.1 uncultured Erysipelotrichaceae bacterium
CTTTGATGTTTCTCATATGGATCGCATTGAGCATTGGGGTCACATTGGTGGTGTAGTCACTTCGAGGAGAGCCTAATAAGACCACTTGGGCATTCTTAGCCGCCACTTCGATCGCATTCTCTACCACAGGACTTAAGCCTGTCGCATCGACGATGATGTCTGCCCCTTTTTGTTTCGTAAGCTCCATGATTGTTTTGACTTGATCTTCAGGAGCACAATGTATGACCTGATCGATCCCACAGCTTTTTGCGACAGCACATCGATGTTCAACAGGATCGACTCCTATAACCTTGACTCCCATTTGTTTATAATAGATCGCTAAGAAGATCCCTAGATTTCACATCCCAAAGATTATGACCGTATCGAAAGGTTTCACATCTACTGGTAAGATCCCATTTAAGGCGATCCAACACATGACGATCATGGCTCCTTCTTTTGGGGATAAACGAGGATCTAGTTTATACAAGACCTTTTCTTTATGAGATCCCCCATCATAGATATGATGAGATCCATGAGGGGCTAAGGTCAATACAGTATCACCTAGATCAACCTTAATCACTTCAGTTCCTTTTCCTAAGACTTTACCTACGGTACAATAACCAGGACGAACAGGATAAGTCGCCCCTTTCTTTAATCCAAAGACTCTTGAAAGCTCTGTCCCTGGAGAAATCATCGAAATCAGTGACTCAATAAAAACTTCGTTGGGTTTAAGATCCAACTCATTGATGTTTTCTTCTTCGTAAACCACTTCTAGGGCACTTTTTACGATGATCGATTTAATTTTCATGGGGTTCTCCGCTTAGATGCTTCTCTCTTATTCTACATCATTGAAGCACGAATCATTAAACAGAATTATGTGCTTTTTAAGGTATCCTTCTTTGTCTCATCGATAAGAAAGATAGCTTTGTTCTGTTATAATAAAATGGATGAAACTAAAAAGACCCTTAACTAAAACCATAAAGATCCTTGTCTTAGGATTTTTATTGATGAACTCCCTTAGTGGATTAAACCAAGATGGACAAAGAACACTTGCGTTGACCACAAATTCGACGAAACTTAATTCTACTTCTACTTTTAAAATCAATGGGACTAAAGCAAGCAATGACTTAGTCGATGTCACCATCAATACCTATGTGTCCTTTACTGAAGGAGATGTCTTATCCATTGATTCCGAAACTAAGATCCAATACGTCTATATCCTTTTCGATAAACCACCTTCACTCTATACCGTTAGCTCTGATGGGTTTTCTCAAAGAGCGGGTCTGTTTGGTTTTCTTCATGAGTTGATTACTTTAAAAAGCACCAGTTCTTCAATAGAGATCTCTATGCCTAGTGGAAAAGTAGCCTCGATTTTTGTTTACTCAGAAGGTAAGTTACCTTCTAATGTTCAACAATGGCAGTACCCTTCCTTCGATGCGGATCTCTTGGTTTTTGCGGCCCACAGTGATGATGAGGCCTTGTATTTTGGGCCAGCCATCGCCACCAGTGTTTCTCAAGGAAAAGATGTCCAAGTTGCTTATCTGATGAATCACTTCAATACACGAAAACGTCCTCATGAGACTTTAGATAGTTTATGGGAGTTAGGCGTGACCCATTATCCCATCTTTGGGCCTTTTAAAGATCTACAATCCACATCCTTAACTCATGCCTATACGGTCTTTCCAAAAGAAAAGATCCTTCAATATGAGCTTGAACAGATCCGTCGATTCAAACCAGAAGTCATTTTATCTCATGACTTCAATGGGGAATATGGTCATGGGGCTCATATGGCTTTAAGCGATACTCTTAAAGACGCCATAGTCTTAAGTTCTGATTTTATGACCCAAACAGAGTCTTCTGTAAGACTAGGATTATTCTCTCCTCTTAAGACCTATATCCATCTCTATAAGCCCACAGAGATCATCCTAGAGGTCAATTCACCCCTAGAGTACTTCAATGGTAGATCCGCTCTACAGGTCGCTCGTGACGCCTATGAGTACCACATCACTCAACACATTTGGCCACTACAAGTCATCACCTATACCTATGGGGATGTGCGTAGATTTGGGCTTTATCTCTCATTGATTGGACCTGATACTTCCAATGATCTGTTTGAAAATATCCCAGACTAAACCATTAATTGTCTCTTTTTTATAAATCAAAAAAAGCACGCCCTTAAGCGTGCTTTGTGTTTATCTATCTAAGAAATGACATTTCTGTTTAAGTTGAGCTAAGAAACTTTCTCGATCAATAGGTGAGATATAAGTGGTTCCACTGATGTATCCTTTTCCGTGTTGTTTGATCTCTATTCGATTTCTTGAAAGGGCCATAGAGGACATAAAGTTCTGACATAGTTTAACTGAACGAATGTTGTCATAAGGGATCTTCTCTGTGAAAGGACCACTTCTACACAACAGAACATTTTCTTTGAATTGATAACTGGTCCCAAAATAGATCCATCCTAAGAAAGCTGTGACAGGCACAACCAATATAAGTACGATCCATCTTTCTTCTTGAGGTACGATGATCACACTAAAGATAAAGGTCATTCCCAGTAGAATCATGATCGATGAGATCCAGAAATCTTTTTTAGCTTTAATCACAATGGTTCACCTTCCTTGAATGCATTATAAATGAAACTGCCCTAAATAGCCAAGACTAATTATAAAGGTTCTTAAACACCTAAGATATGAAGATAAGCCCCTAAGATAGAGATCCCAATGATCAACCAAACCATCTTCGCAGAAGTCATTTTCTTCTTACCTAGTATCCAATAACAGAAGATGACTGCCCCAAGAGGCAACATATTCGGCAAGATCTTATTGAAGATGTCTTGAACTTTCGTAATCGATTCCCCTATCGTAAAGACGACAGGCACATTGACTTTCACATTTGAGGCAATCAAAGCTCCTACGACCACCAGTCCTAAGACGGAAGCCGCATCGGTTACGCTTTTTAGTCGACTCTGACTCGCATTGACGAAACGAACCCCTTGAGTATATCCTAAGTCCCATAGTTTAAATCGAAGTCCCAACATCACCAATCCAATCGCTAAACAAAGTAGTACCCCTGTAGGATTCCCTTCGATCGCCATATACGCCGCAATCGCCCCAAAGATCGTTTTAGGCAAGACCGTTAGAATAGAATCTCCTAGACCAGCGAAAGGTCCCATCAATGAGGTCCTAATCGAAGAAGCGCCTTCTATGGCGTTTTCTCCTCCGTTTTCTTCCACCGCTAAAGCAGAACTTAAGATCAAATTGGCCATCCAAGGCTGGGTATTGAAGAATCTAAAATGAGCCTTTAGAGAAGTCTTTAAAGCTTCAGGTTTACCTAGATAGATAAGTTCTAAACTAGGTCCCATCGCATAGACTACGCTGGCTGCCTGCATCGATTCATAATTGAAACAAACTTGAGAGGTTCTAAACCAACGATTTCTAGCCTGTTTAACTTGTTTCTTAGTGAGTAAGATACGTTCATGAGTGAGCGCTTCTCCCTTAATGGTGATTTCAGGATTCAACTGAGCTTCTTTCTCATTTTGAAGATAGATCACATACGCGACGATGAATCCAAAAGAAGCGACCCCAATGATGGGTAAATTGAAGTAAGAAGAAAGAAGAAAACCTAAGATCGCATAAATGAAATATCTCGATAAAGGTAAGTATTTAAGTAAGATCGCAAAGCCTACAGCCGGTAATAATCCTCCAGCCACATTAAGCCCATTGCTTAAGAAAGCAGGCATCAAAGCCAATAGCTTCGCAATCAAAGGAGATCCCGCAGTAAGGGCTAGAAACACGATCGTCATAAGAAAGAGGATTCTTGGGAACATGCCCACAAAGATCCAACGATACATTTTTTTAAGATTCATTTTTTCTATATCATTTTCTACTTTATGAAGAAAAACAGAACTGATCATACGCGAGAAAACATCCAGTTGAACACCTAGTGCAGCGACAGGGATACCTACCGCTAAACCTGCCTCCATACCACCTTTTGTGGCAGAGGCAAAAGCGATCCCTATGATGGATCCTAAGATATAGTTTGGGATGGCTGCGCCCCCAAAGCCGCCGACCCCTAAAGACATCAGCTCCATCGTTCCACCGATGAGTAGACCTTCAGTGATGTTTCCCATAATGGCCCCACTGATCAATCCACAGAAAACCAAACGTCCATAGTTCATCAATTGGGTATGCATCGTATCATACGACACTACCGCCGTAAACAAAGTCAAGGCTATGATTTGAAAGGATGTAAACATGGTTTCTCTCCTTTAGTTTAATTGGCCATCAATTCATCAATGACAGGAATAACCTTATGAAGTGATTCAACACAACGTACACAATGACTCAACATCTTTTTATCTGGAGTTTCTATATCAGGGACTAAGATGGATCTTGTATTGGCCGCATAAGCACTTGCGATTCCTACTCGACTATCTTCGATGACAACACATTCACCACAATCATAGCCAAGTTTATTCGCCGTTAAAACATAGATCTCAGGATGGGGTTTTTGATGGGTAATCATGTCTCCTCCCACTAAGACATCAAAGTATTCTAAGACGCCAATTCCTGAAAGGATCTCTTGTATTCTTGAAAGTGGCGCAGCAGAAGCCACCGCTAATTTAAGTTTCTTATCTCTACAATGACTCAATAATTCAACTAGGCCAGGTTTAACCAAGATCCCATCTCGATCAAATCTTACCTTAGTAAGGCTTCTATAATACGCTATGACTTCACCAGGATCTTCGTTGGGCAATCTTTCCTTAAGCTTCTCTATTTTTACTTTTCCCGTTAAACCGAGAAAGGTATGAATGAAGTCATCATCGACGATGAATCCATATTTCTTCCCAACCGCTGGCCAATCCAATGAAGATTGATGCTCAGTGTCGATCATCGTCCCATCCATATCTAAAATCACCGCTTTGATCATCTCAGTCTCCTCTTAACACTCTCTATTCTAAACTTGTTATTTCTTAAAATGAACCTTTCTGTGATGCTTTATTAAAATAAGTGAGCTACCCTAAGTGATTAAGGCCTGTGTTGTCATATAAACAAAAGGATCTTACGATCCTTTACTTGTGTTTCCATTGATAGTATTCATCATCCTTTAGTTTATCGATGATCGCATCTTCTTTTTTCTCATAAAGATAGAATTCATTTTCCCCAAAAAGATCCATAAACGAAGTCAAATCTAAGGTGTATTGGGAGTGATCATTCTTGGCGAAAATGGTTTTTTCTTTTAAGGCAAAGTAAAGCATCTGTGGTTTAATCACACAGATGATCTCACCTTGTCTTAGTATCTTTACAGCCGTTTCTATGTTTTCGATCTTATCCATAAGTTTCCTATTGATAGTATAAACTACTGACCACATAAAAACCTGTTTTCACAGGTTTTAGAGTTATTTTTCAGTCGCTGAAATCAAAACATCGTCTAGATAATATCGAGTTAATCCTTCATAGCCAGAATCAGATCCAATCACCAAGGTCACAAATCCTTCTGAATTGCTTTCTAGATCCATCTCTACTGTGATCGTTTTTGATGCGTAGCCTTCTAAACTGCCATCAGGCTTGGCCATTGTAGAGACAACTGGTAAAGTAGGTCCTCCACTGGATTGATTGCCTTTGTCGATGTTGAGTCGATAAATTCCGTTTTCATCTAAGGCAATGCTTACTTTCGTCTTCACAAATCCTGCCTTCACATAAACACTGTCCGCAGGAGATCCTCCGATCCCTATCGAGCCTGATTCCGCATTACTCGCTAAAACAAAGCTCAGTTTAAAATGATAAAACGTAGAAGCTTTTAATCCACTGAGTTCTTTTGTATACCCCATAAAGAGATCATCACTACGATTGGCTCCATTTAGAAATAGACCTTGGCTTCCTGATTCAACAGGAACCAATTCTCTTCCAAAAGCCATCTCATAAGTGGTGTAGTTATTCCCATCATCGTGATAATCCGCAAAGATCTCTTTAAATCCAGAATTGTCTTTTTCAAAATCAAAGGACCATTCTTTCTTCTGAGGAGCACTACATCCAGAAATCAAAATCATCAAGATGATCAAAGCAGTTTTTTTCATATTTTTCCTCACTGGGACCATTTTAACAAACTTCATCTTAAGTTAAGATTAACCACCAATTCGTTTAAGTTCATCCTCAAGATGATCCTTTTCGATAAGACCTCCGTGGTAGATAAATAGACGAGATATTTGAAACTGGCCCATTTTTCTAACCGACGCAAGAGCTTGATCCATATCATGGGTAAAGCGAGGATTGGGACCTGATAGGATTCCCTCTCTATAGTTTAAGGCATCTCCTGTGATCATGGTTTTAGAGGCAGGATGATAAACACTGACATGACCTAAAGTATGACCTGGTGTCCATATGACTTGAAGGCCTCCTGCGATTTCTAAGATGTCCTTGTCTTCTAAAACAGAATCCACCTCCATCACCAACGAAGAAAAAGTGCTCTTTAGATTCTCAAACCAAGCGTGTTGATCTTCTTGAAGTTTAACGCGACCACTTTCAATGTCCAAGACTTTTAAAGGACTAAGGTGACCATCGATATAAGGAATCTCTTCACGATGAGCGAAGACCTCTATGTTTGGATAAAGAGCTTTGATTTCTTTTAATGAGCCCATATGATCTTTATCATGATGTGTTAATAAAATGGCCGTTACTTTAGATAAAGAATAATCAAATTTATTGAGTTGAGCTTCTAGAAGATCCACTTGTCCAGGAAGACCTGTATCGATCAATAAGCAATTTTGAGCATCATAAACAACACTGGGGTGGTATACACCATTAGCGCTTTGTAGGTTAAGTATTTTTATGCCTTCTGTTTTTTTCATAGGAATTCCTCTGAGTTCATCATAGCATGAGCGACAGCCCTCATCCATAAACTGTTCCTATTTAGAAGGCAATCTTGAAACACTTTAGTTTCCAAAAGTTTATAATGTCTTTAGGAGGACAGTTATGAAGACCTATCATGTATCAAATACGGATCTTGTGGTATCGGAGATCGCCTTGGGTTGTATGAGAATCAGTTCTAAGAGTGTTGAAGAAGTCGAGGTCTTAGTGAAAACGGCCCTTGATCTTGGGATCAATTTCTTTGATCATGCGGATATCTATGGAGGTGGGAAAAGTGAACTTGTCTTTGGGGAGGTCTTAAGAAGACACCCTGAGTATAGAGCTAAGATGATCATACAAACCAAAGTAGGCATTGACCTAATCCATCATACTTTTGACTTTTCAAAAGAATACATCTTAAATGCAGTAGAAGGCTGTTTACAACGTCTAGGCATACAAACCATAGATGTCTTACTCTTACATCGACCTGATGCCTTATACGATCCTATAGAGATCGCTGAGGCTTTTGATGAACTCTATGATCAAGGCAAGGTAAGAACCTTTGGGGTCTCTAATATGGAACCCTCTGCGATGGCTTTGATTCAAAAATACACCAAACATAAACTCATCGCGAATCAACTTCAATTCAATGTGGTTCATGCGTTTATGGTTGAACATCCCATCAATGTGAATATGATCCATGCGCCTTCTTTATTAAGAGATACAGGTCTTATCGATTACTGTCGACTCAACGATGTGTTGATTCAACCTTGGTCAGTTCTTCAATCGACTTCTCCAGGGAGTGGAACCTTCATCGATAATCCTGAGTATCCTGAACTCAATCTAAAACTTCAAGAATTGAGCACCAAATATAAGGTCACTAAAAGTGCCATATCCTTGGCTTGGATCTTACGTCATCCCGCAAAGATGCAGCCCATCGTAGGTACCACCAATCCAGTTCATCTTAGAGAACTCTGTGAGGCAAGTAAGATCACTTTAACGAAAGAAGAATGGTATGGCCTCTATACTTCAGTAGGACGTCGTTTACCTTAAATTTGTTCATTAAAAAAGCACGTAATCGTGCTTTTTTAAATGAATTCACTTCATAAATTCTGGCTCTTCCGATAAATCGTAGACATCACACTTCGATAGATCGTGTGATTAGTCCCACCGAATCTTTTGGATCTACCTCTATTTTAAAGGAGGATTTTTTCATAGTCTACACACTATGAGTGTAGTTTGCCCTGTTTTACAACTTTTTTTAACTTTTTTTAACCATTGATTCATTTAGAGAAATAAAAACCTGATCATGGATCAGGTTGATGACTTGTTTTATACTTGTTTATGATCAAAGAGAATCAATGAGGACATCATCACCCCAACAGTTAATCCAGCACAGATCAAAAACGCTGGTATAAAGGAACTGATGTCTTTTAGACCCATCAATAAAGACATATTATCACTGCTTAAGGTCATTGGATTATAGTCATGGAATTGAGGAAAGATACTAAGAATGGTCATGACCACGGTCAAGCCTCCAACCAAGAGTAGACTTCCCATCCCACTTTTAAATAGGACGCCTCCTAAGATCAACAAGGCAATCAAAAATTCCCCATACAACCATAAACTAAAGAAAGACCAAAAGACATTGTATAGTCCTCCCATATCCCAAAAGTAAGCGGTATAGACATAGGTCACCCCAAAACAAAAGAGATAAACCAAAGTCCAAATCACAGAAGCAACGGTATATTTAGACCAGATCACCGTAGATCTTTTTAAGCCCTTGGTTAGGATGTTGATCAAGGTCCCTTTTGAGAATTCATTGGCCATGATTCCACTAAACACAACCACAATGATGACTAGACCCATCTGTCCAACATTTTTAAAAAACTGAGCCCATGAATCGAACGCTGTAGGAGGTGGTAATTGTAGATCAAGTCCTGCCGCTTTTATGATTTCTGGGGTAAATTTCGCCAAGACAGGATTCATCATCCCAAACAATAAGAACACCAAAACCAAGATCATCAGTTTATACGTTCTAAGATATTCAGTTATTTCTTTCTTCGTAAAGGCCATAAATGCTTTCATTGTACTGCCTCCAAAAACAAGCTTTCGATCGTAGGCTCATTGATTTCAAATCGTAGAGGATACCACTGATGATCAAGGAGGATCTTCATGAGAAGTGCCTGTGTTTTATAAACCTCTTTGGTGTTTAAGGTAAGACCATTTTTGGAAGGTTCTTTTAAACTAAGATAAGGTTTTATTTCTTCACAGTTTCTAAAAGATTCCTTGTCTTCCACTGTCCTAAATTCAATCGTGATTGAATCAGAAACATGCTGAGACTTGATGTCTTCAATGGATCCCGTCAAGATCAATTTCCCATGGCTTAATACCGCAACATGGTCACAGATTCTTTCCACATCCGATAAGATATGAGTCGAAAAGATAACCGTGGTCTTCCCTTTTACTTTAAGTAAAATATCTAGGATCTCTTTTCTTCCAATGGGATCTAAAGCACTGGTAGGTTCATCACAGATCAAAAGCTGAGGTTCATTCAATAAAGCTTGAGCGATCCCCAATCTTTGTTTCATCCCTCTAGAATAAGCCCCTATCTTTTTCTTCACTTGATGAAGACCTACGAGATTTAATAATTCTTGGGTTCTCTTCTTTATGGTTTCATTGCTTAAACCAGTGACTTCTCCACATAACTTCAGATATTCATCTGCTTTCAAGTAGTTATAGAATTCAGGGACATCTGGAAGATAACCCACGTGTCGATTGGTTTTTGTTTCCCCAAAGGATACCTTTTCTCCACTAATAAAGACATTCCCTTGATCTGCTTTAAGTAGACCTAAAACCATCTTCATCGTGGTTGTTTTACCAGCTCCATTTTGACCTATAAACCCAAAAATAGATCCTTGAGGAACATTAAAAGATAGATCGTCGATGACTAAATTAGATCCAAATCTTTTAGATAGATGTTGGATCTGTAAGATGTCCATTATTCATCACTCCGACCCAGAATGAAGTATAGAATGGGGCCTATGATTTGAATGAAACTGACAATGACCCAAATGGTTCTATTGCCTGTTTTATATGTCTTATGCGTTAGAATATGAACCAAAGCCGCAACCAATAAAATCAATTCAATGATGATGATAGGAAGTAGAAAAGGCCACATCTTGATTAAAATATCCATACGTCCTCCTTAACCTTCAATAATTTGAAGCACTACATTTAGTATATTCCTATCGGTGGTCGTTTTCTATCCCTTAAATAAAAAAACTCCGTATGGGCTTACGGAGTGTGCACTCATTCTTCGGAAAGGAGAATTGCTTGCGAACTTATTATACAATACTCTTTTTAGACAAGCACTTAATATGAATTCACAAATGTTCAAAAAACAATAAAGATAAACTTATTAACTTTATCCTTCGATGATGGTGCTTTTTTGAGGCAATCTTTTTTTGAAATAGATATAGATTGGAACATAAAACATGAATTGAATGACCAAGATAGGAACCAATTGATTTAAGAAATCCGATGTTAGGTCAGGCATCTGTTGAATATATAGCATGATCCCTATGATTTGACCTATCATCGAAACTGGAATTGAAATTAGATACAAGATTGAGAATTTCTTTGGGGCTTTTTTAAGCGCAAATCTCAGTAAGGTCACTTCCATCCCAAAGTTAATTAACGCAAAGAGTAAGGCAAAAAGATTTCCTCTCACAGAGTAAAACAAGCTCGCATTTCCTTGGTAAGTTTTCATAAAGACATTAGACCAATTATTGATCGTACTAAACAATCCCATAAAAAACCAAATCAAATAATACTTATAAATCAGATTAAAAAACTTCATACTTTTCCCATTCCCATAAGGCACTTCTAAGATCATCTCTTCTGTTGTATTGTTTTGTGTCATTGTTCCCACCTCTTTTATAAAACTATAAAGCTTTTTTGATTTGAATACAATCCTAAGCGGATTTGATTTAAGCTTTTCAATAAAAAACTCCTTAACCGAAGGTCAAGGAGTTTTGATCATTTAAATAAATGCTTATGCGTTATTAGATTCACGACGTTTACGACTGATCAAGAATAGACCCAAAGACAAGGCCAACATAACGAACCCTAGATTAGCAGATTCTCCAGTGTCAGGTAAACCTTCTCCAGTGGTGACAATACCATAAGTAGAGAACAAATTGGTATAGAAGGTCAACTTATGAGTTGCTTCATCATAGGTTGCATTCAAGTCTTGCATACTACCTTCATGATCACGAACCACATTATAAGCGGTATAACCCCACATGGACTTAGGTAAGGTTATGGTAATCTTGATTGGCTTAGGAGTTACGGTAATGTTGCTTTCAACCCCATCAACATTCTTTAAGAGTTGAACATCTAAATAGAATACTTTTGTGCCTTCAGCATAATTTTTATCGATCAAATATTGTTCAAATAAAGTTTTGGCTTCTTCTTCTACATTGGTAGCTTCTACAGCATCGACTTCTAAATTAATATCAATGAGGGTATCAACCGGAATATCTAGATCTAAGAAAAGATCATTCAAACCTTCAACATCGATGGTAACACCTGTTCCTTCAAAAGTTACAGCCGTCTTAATGAATCCTGCTTGATAATCGACATCATCAAATAAGCTTACTTCTAGTGGCAAGTACCATCCTACAAAAGTATATCCTGCTTTAACTGGATCTGCTGGAGCGATGGCCTCAGTATAGTTTGAAACATCTTGAGTACTCAACACAGTCCCATCCCAATCTAAATAACGAACCGTTTGAGTGGTTTTAAGCAGAGCACTAAGCGCCGTTAATGGGTTTGGGCCAAGGTTTGACGTATAACTGAATGAGACTTCTGCGGCATCGGAAACAGTTCCTAATCCAAATGTAATCGCAATTCCATCATCTTCCTCTACATAGCCATTCAATTCACCAACTCCAACCATAGCCTGTGTTAGATTTAAGCTTTGGATCGTTGCTTCATCCGTTGGGTTTTGTACCCATAAACCAGTCATCCAAGGATCATCTGGTGCGAAATCTACATAAGCGGAAGCACGAGCACGATTGTCTTGAGCTAAGAAGAAGAATGAATCTAAAGATGCAGCACCTCTAGCAATGACCATTGCATAAGGATCAGCAGTATCTGGCTGTGGATTAGCCAACACTTTAGCGTAGGTATCATAAGTATCGTTGGTCCAAGCATCCATATCTGGATCAAACGAACGAACATAGACCAGATCATCGATATCAGATCCAGAATCATTCGCAATAACTACTTCTGTTTTATAGTACATGTCATTGACATCGAATGAATAAGTCGTTGTAATCGTAATACCATTATCATCTGTCACAGTATGAACAGCTTTTAATAGATCTCCGGCAGATTGATCCACGGTACAAGGTGTCGTAGAAGCAAAGTCGTTGATGTCATTGTCAATACCATCTTCATCTTCGGCATAACGTTCAGCACCAATTCGAATAACCTCAGATCCTTCAATATTGTATCCAATCATATATCTTTCTTCAGGAGTCCCAGGTAAGAAGAAATCACCTGTAGTAGGGGCTTCTCCAATATCCCAACCATCTCCATCAACGATGAGGCCTAACTGCTCACCATCTGTATGGAAGCCTTCAGGAGCAGAATCATATGTCCCAAAAGAACCTGTTGAAGAGATCCCTATTTCAATATAGTTACCTCCTAAGAACACTTCACATCCTGAAGTTGCTGAATGAGCTCCAACTCCTCTGGTCGCTTTGATCGTCAAAGGACGATAAGCACCGAAAAAAACCAAGATAAAGGCAAGAATTACTGTAAAATAGCGTCTAAACATATTATATTCCCCTTTCTTTAGTACGTATATGCGCTCATATACGTTTTCTTACTTCTATAATAACATAGTATATATTTATTACAACTATATTTATATTTAATATTTATTACGTAAATTGCAATATCAAGTCGTCCACTTTTTGAAATAAAAGAATCTAAGTGGAATTAAGTCATTTGAATTTGATCGAAGTGAGCTAATATGGATTCTGTAGGCGTTTGATAATTGAGAATCTTACGAGGCAGATGATTCATCCAATGCGTGATCTGTTTGATTTGATCGCTTGAATAGTTTTTAAGTGATTTTCCTTTAGGAATAAAGCGTCTTAGGATTCCATTGTGTTTCTCGTTGGTTCCTCTTTCCCAGGAAGCGTATGGATGAGCGAAATAGATATCACTTAGCCCTTTGAGAGCTTCTGATAAACCAGCGAATTCAGAGCCGTTGTCGGCTGTGATGGATTTGAATAACTTAGGGAAGTTTGGGTTATTCTTAGATAATCGCTCGATTGTTTCCTTGACCGCTGCTTCATTCTTACCAGTCATCTTAATCGTAATCTGGTACCTGGTTAATCGCTCTGTCAGTGTCAGTACCACCGGTTCACCTTTGGTTTTCTTCCCTACGACGGTATCGATTTCCCAGTGACCAAAGGTTAACCGATCATTGATTTCCTGTGGACGCTCATCAATTGACTGTCCTAGGATGCGTTTACGCTCCCGATCACGCTTTGGTTTCGTGTTTCGATGAAGTTTCAACCATAAATCCATATTGTTTAGGCTCATTAAGCCTTCATCGATATATCGATAGAGTGTTTTAGCACAGACTCGTTCGTGAGGTTCATAGATACCCATTTCAATCGCTCGGCCTACGATAATGTCTGGTGACCACTTCTCCACTTGGATCTTGTGTTTCGCATACTGGATGAATCCTTCAACTTTAAGCAGCTTATATCTTGGTTTACACGCTTCACGGTGCTTCTCATAAACCAATTGGCCTGTTTCCGCATAGTAGTTTTTTGAATATATCGCCTGTCCGTTGACGAACTTCTTCTGAACGGCAGTTCCACGTTTAATTTCATCGTTGATCGTACTGTGACTTCGTTCTAATTCCTTAGCGATGAATCGGTTGGACTTCTCAAGTCGTTTCCAAGTTTGAATTTCTATCCGTTCCGTTAAGGTTAGGTGTTGTCCTTTTACTGGACTCGTTGTATCATTGAGGTGCATCATTCATGGTTCCCTTTCTCTAAAGTTTCGCAACTCAATGATACTCGGATTCTGTGCATGATGCTTTTTATTTTATTT
>CAZXTB010000012.1:0-7040 GCA_964643535.1 uncultured Erysipelotrichaceae bacterium
ATGGCGATTTGTGTTCGTTCATTTTCAACGGTTTTAGACATTGAAATTAGAATGATGATACAAGCCACTAAGAAGAATAGAATCGGAAAGATGGTGGTCATAACTTTAATGGGAGACAAGACATTATCCAACATCGTAAAGGCAGGATGATCCTTGCGTAAACGGTGATTCACATAGTGATCTTGAGTCTCAAGGGAAATCACGAAAGATTCGATTTGAGAAGTTTTTCCTTTGATTAATAGTTCAAAGACATCCGAGCTAAGTTTTTCTATTTCCGCTAAAGCATCAGCTTTTTCAATCTGATAATCAGAAACAGCTTTATCGTAATCAGCTTTAGCTTCATCAAGAAGTTTTTGATAAGGCACCAAAGTCGCTAAGATTTGTTGCATCATGATCGGATTGGCAGAATACGCTAAGATGATCTGTGACTTCTGAAGATCTAAATCAGCTTGTTGATCGAGTAAGGTTTGATGTGCCTCATCGAGTTTAACTTGAGCTTCATCGAATTTTGTCGTGGCTTCTAATAAGGCATCCTTATAAAGATCAGAGTGATGATTGAGTTCAATCAAAACTTCAGGTGTCGCATAGATGATCCCAAATCCCTTTTTATTACTGATGGATTCTGAGAAGTCCTTCGATTTATACGCAAATTCTGAACTATGAAAGATTCCTTTGATGATGTAGGTATAATCTTGATCATCCACCTTGATTGAGATTTCATCATCGAGTTTTAAGAGATTGGTTTCTGCGAAGGAAGCATCGATGAAGATCTCATTGTCTTTTATAAGGGTGCTTCCTTGCATCAACATTAATCCATTTATGTCGGTCTTTGTATAAAAGCGATAAGTAACAGATTCTCCTTTTAAAACAGACTCCAATTGAAAAGAAGCACGGCCTTCAATTGATAGATCAGGATTCTCATTTTGATAAAGGGTGATCTGATTTGTATCAGCAGGTTTAACATATACCCAAGCATCCGCAAAGTTTGTGGTCGTATAGTAATCACTCAACCAGGTTTCAATCAAGGTTACCGTTGAGAATAGTCCGCTAAAAATAGCGCTTCCTACCGCAATGATTAAGATGATTGAAATAAACTGACCTAGGGTAGATTTAATCTCACGTAAGGAGCGAAGAAAAAGATACTTCATTTCCAATCAATCTCCGACACTTGTTTTCTGGTCTCATTGATCAAAATCTGATCAACTAAGCCATTTCTAACGTGGATGACTTTATTGGCCATTTGTGCAATTTGGGCATTATGCGTAATCAAAACGATGGTCTTATGAAGATCTCGATTGAGTTCATCCAATAGATTAAGAATGGATTGTCCACTGACATCATCTAAAGCCCCTGTAGGTTCATCACATAAAAGTAAAAGAGGATTCTTCGCGACTGCTCTGGCGATGGCAACTCGTTGTTGTTCACCTCCAGAGAGTTGAGTAGGGAAGTTGTTGGCTCGATCCGTCAACCCTACTTTAGCCAATATTTCTTTAGGTTTAAACGCATGTTTAGAAACCGCAGAGGCAAACTCTACGTTTTCTAATGCAGTCAAGTTTGAAATCAAATTGTAGAATTGAAAAACAAAACCAATCTTTTCTCTTCTATACTGGGTCAGCTTTTTATCTTTGTATTTTGTGATGTTTTCACCTTGAACTAAGATATCTCCATAAGAGGCAGTATCCATACCGCCCAATAGATTAAGGATCGTTGATTTACCTGCGCCAGAAGCGCCTAGGATAACGACAAATTCTCCTTTTTTAATCGTAAAATCTACCCCTTTAAGGGCTTCGATGGTGACTTCGCCGATTTTGTAATGTTTCTTAACGTCTTTGAATTCGATGATACTGTTCATGTTGATTACTTCCTATTTAACAATAGAATTATACGCTTATTTATCATCACCTACCAACTCCATAGAGCTAATAAAGGTGGTTTTTAACTAAAACTCAGTGTGGACGATGAATAGAGTGTGGTATAATCAACTTAAGAGTGATAGTTAGACTATCATAAAGAAACATGACTTCAAACCATAACAAGCATCTCATTAAAGAAGGGCTTAAACAACAACGCATCGACGAGGTTGTTTTAGTCGCTTTAGAATTGTTTAGCACCTATGGGATTGAAAGTACCACCATGCTGATGGTTGCTCAAAAAGCTGATGTTGGGGTAGCTTCTGTTTATCGTTATTTCTCGACGAAGTTTGATTTGGCTTTAGCCGCTGCGAACCTATTATGGAAAGATCAAATCAATCCTTATTTTGAAATCGTCAACGAAGAAATATCGAGTGAAGAGAATGGACTATCTCAAGTAATGCGATATCTTGAGCTTACACCTCAACTCTATCTTTCGCTTCCTTCTGCACTTCGTTTTTTAGAATACTTCGATAATTTCATCGTTGGGCAATCCATTGATCAAAGTCGATTAGCCTCCTACGCGCAAACGATGGGTTTAACCAAATCATTGTTTATGAAATCTCTAGAAGAAGGTATAAAAGATGGATCCATTAGAAAGGATCTTGATCAAGAGGCATTCTATTATACGATTACACATACCCTTATGAGTTTGGCTCAAAAGTTGATCTTAAGAGGAGACATCGTTGGGGAAGATGAATTGATAGGGAAGTTGGACCAAGTTAAGATCGTCATTGAAATGGCGAGAACCTACATAAAAAACTCGAAAGGGTAAGGAGAAAAACGTGAAAGAAAAGTTGCCTTTGTCTAAACAGATTGCTTATGCTTTAGGTCAATTCGGATGGTCCTTGTTGTCTGGATTGATCGGATCTTATTTGATTTTCTATTATATCCCAACCAAAGAATCAGGAATCTCACTCTTTATCCCCCAGATCACCTTCTTTGGCTTTGTCAGTATCATTGGGGCCATTACGATGTTTGGACGTTTCTGGGATGCGATCACAGATCCTTGGATCGCAACCTTAAGCGACAGAAGTAAATCTAAAAAGGGTAGACGTATTTCTTTTATGAGAAACTCCGCTGTTCCTGTCGCGATCTCAACCGTCTTGGTCTTTTGGTCTCCGTTTAACTCAGAGAGTCCTTGGAATGCGGTCTTCTTGATCGTGTCCATCACTTTATATTATCTATTCATTACGATGTATGTGACACCTTTCTTTGCCTTGCTTTCTGAATTGGGTCATACACCTCAAGAACGATTGAATCTATCGACACTTATCTCCGTCACTTGGTTTTTAGGGGCTGCGGTAGCGTCTCAAGCACCACTTCTATGGAATGTCTTTATTGGGATGGGTTATACCCCTGATGTGGCGGTTAGGATCGCCATCGCCATTCTTTCTGTCATCGCGATGATCTTTATGTTGATTCCTGTCTTTGCGATCGATGAGAAGCGTTACTGTGAATCTGTTCCTTCAGAAATGAAGATGATGGAATCCATTAAAGCTACCTTCTCAAATCGTGAATTCACTGTCTTTGCCTTATCGGATTTGGTCTATTGGGTCGCTGTGACGATGTTTCAATCTTCTTTGCTTTACTATATTACGGTCTTGTTAAAGTTACCGGATACGATGTTTGGGACCTTGTTTATATTATTAGGAGTAGGTTCCTTTATCTTCTATGTACCTGTTAATCTATTGGCTAAACGAGTTGGTAAAAAAAGCTTACTATTAGGCGCTTTTGTGATGTTTGTGTTTGTTTATATCGCAGGAGCCTTTATGGGGATGATGCCGATCTCAACGACGCTTCAAGCTTATCTCTTGGTGGCTTTAGCGTCTATCCCAATGGCTGTCTTTGGAATCTTGCCCAATGCGGTCATTGCGGATATCGCTGAATACGATGCCAAAAGAACAGGCGTTAGAAGAGAAGGTATGTTTTTTGGGACAAGAACCTTTATGTCTAAGATCGGTCAAATGCTTTCTATGTTGATCTTGAGTGCCTTATTGTTGTATGAGGTCAATGGATCTAATGAACTGGGCATTCGTTTAACCGCCGTCTTTGCGGCTGTCTTCTGTCTATTGGGTTTGATTACCTTGCTTTTCTACAATGAAAAGAAGATCTTAGAGGGTTTAAAATAAGATGAAATCACTTTTAGATCAAGCATTTCATCTGGATGTATCCTATCGTTGTAACAATGAGACAAAGGTGCTAGATTTAGAGAAAACTCATGAGAACGATGATCTAAAGATATCGATAAATGTGAGCTCTGATCGTCAAGCACAACGTCTTAAGATCATTTTAGAACCTAAAGTTAAACTGGAGCTTTATCGCTTTGGTTTGATTATGAATACGACCTTTAATGAATCGGATCGAGTATTTCTAAATGGTTATCAGTCCTGGACGGATAGTCATGAACACTCAATCCACGATAAACAAGATCGCTTAAGTGCTTTTGCATTAAACTTCAACTCTAAATATCAGTTTACTAAATATGGAGATTATGAATTCTATCAACCTCATAAAGGTAAAGGTTATTTTCATGGGTATACCTATGCGTATATCAGAGATCATCAAGAAATATCATTTATGGGGTCTTTGAATGAAAGCGATGGGTTTACTAGATTTGAAATCCAAGCGCCTAAAAACAAGATCTTCATCAATAAAGATGTGGATGGGGAAAGCTTAGACCATTCCATTTCTTTAGATCTCGTATTTGAACGTGGTCAAGAGGAACCCCTCTTTGATCATTACTTTGAACTCATGGGAATCAAGAAGACAACTCAACCTGATCGTATGGGTTGGACCAGTTGGTACAACTACTACCAAAACATCACTGAAACCATAGTCTTAGAGAATCTCAAAGCTGCTTCTGTTTTATCCCCTAAGATGGACATCTTTCAAATCGATGATGGATATCAAACCGCTGTAGGGGATTGGATGTCTGTAGATCCAGTAAAGTTTCCTTCTGGGATGAAAGCCATCGCTGATAAGATCAAAGCTCAAGGCTCTTTGGCTGGGTTATGGATGGCTCCTTTGGTTGCCCAACGAAGTTCTCAATTGGTGAAGGATCATGAGGATTGGATCTTAAAAGATGATCAAGGTCAACCAGAATGGGCAGGCAGTGGTTGGGGTGGTTTCTATTGTTTAGATCTAGAAAAACAAGAAGTCAAGGATTATATAAGAGCCTGTTTTGATGTGGTACTCAATGAATGGGGCTATGATTTGGTTAAGTTGGATTTCTTATATGCGGCTGCTTTAGGTCATCATCCAAGTAAAAACAGAGGTCAAAGATCCGCAGAAGCCATGGCGTTTATTAGAGACTGTGTTAAGGATAAACTGATCTTAGGCTGTGGTGTTCCTTTAGGATCTGCCTTTGGGATGGTTGACTATTGTCGTATAGGACCAGATGTTAGTTTAGATTGGAAAGGTCCATGGTATTTTGAACTTATTCATCGAGAAAAAGTATCGACTAAAAACGCGATCCTTAATGCGATAGGACGACGACATCTTAATCATAGAGCTTTCTTAAATGACCCTGATGTTTTCTTACTAAGAAACACCAACATCCAAATGAATGCTTCTCAAAAAGAAGTTTTAGCTGAAGTTAATCGACTCTTTGGTAGTTTACTCTTTACCTCAGATTTGATTTCTGAGTATGATTCATCACAGATGGACTTGTTAATGAAGACCTATGCCTTAAAGAAGAAAATCATCAACTCAGTGTCTTATCCTCATAAAGATGGGGTAGAGGTAGAATATCTAGAAGAAGGCAAGTCTTATATAGCCTACATCAATCTAAGCCCTAAAGACCAATTGTTTGAAAACAAGATTCAGCTTCAAGCCTATACAATCAAAATTTTATCTCAGTAAAAAATAAGCGGAAATCCTTCCGCTTATTTTTAGTAAGCATCTTAAGAGACATTTCATTCTTCATAGACTATGATTTCTTTAAGGTAAACCATGGCCATTGAACAAGCAGCATACAGCACCTATTTAAAAGAAGGACCGTTCGAAATCCGTCAAATGGATTCGATGATCATTGCGGTCACTTCAGAAAATCATCTTGATGGAAATTCAGGATTTTCAGAGATCTTCAACTATATTTCAGGATATAATCAAGGATCAAAAAAAATCGCGATGACCACGCCTGTGATCAACGAAATCACAGATCAATCCATGACCACGGCCTTTGTGATGCCCAAACAATACAGCATGAATGATTTGCCTTTACCTAAAGATGATGGCTTAAAACTAAAAGAAGTACCTTCTCAACTGGTAGCTACACTCACTTTTTCTGGCTCTATCAATCGAAATAAACTCCAAGAGAAACAACAAGAACTTCTCAACTGGATAAATGAAAAAGATCTAACCCCAATAGGACATATTAAATTAGCCCGATATAATCCTCCCTTCATTCCTGGTTTTCTTAAACGTAATGAAGTGAGTATCGAAATCCAAAAACTTCCTTAATCCCCCGATATGCCACTCCTTACTAAAAACCTTCCCTAAACAAGAAGGTTTTTAGTTGGGTAAATGAATTGAAAGATAAGTCATCTTCACTTAAAGTATAGATACCGATAAGATAAGACCAAGGATGTCTTTCTTGTCTATCAGAAAATAATCCATTGAAAGGAGCATTATGAGAGAATCGATTTCGATTGTTTTATCTGGCGAAGCAGGTCAAGGCCTTCAGACCGTAGAAGAATTTTTAGTAGAAACTTTAACTCAGGAAACCTATGTATTTTCATCCAAAGAGGTGATGAGCCGAGTTAGAGGAGGAAATAACTCTGTTGAGATTCGTGTATCAGCTCAACCCATACAGGCTCTACGCTATACGATCGATGTCTTGTTTTTATTCAACGATCATGCGTTAGAGAGATTACTTCCACGTTTAACACCTTCAACGGTGATTTATGGGGAAGCCCCATTTTTAAAGTCAGTTCCTTCTGAGTATAAAACCAAAGAAGTAGCTTTTTTAGACTTGGGTAAACAAGCAGGGAATCGTTTATATGAGAATACAGCGATGTTTGGCTATATCGCAGGAATGATTGGAGCTTCTGTTGAGAATGCGAAAGCCGTCATCAGAAAGCGTTTCTTAAAACGAGGAGAAGACATCGTTTTAGGTAATCTAAAAGC
>CAZXTB010000012.1:7050-13942 GCA_964643535.1 uncultured Erysipelotrichaceae bacterium
ATTTAGGCTATGCTTTGGGTCAACAAGATCCCAATAAACCTAAAGAATTGAAACCAAGTCATTTTAGCCCTAAGCGAGCCTTAAGCGGTAATGACGTCTTAAGTATGGGAGCCATTGCAGGTGGCGTCAATTATGTGGCGGCTTATCCTATGTCTCCTGGAACCACTTTAATGACTTTACTGGAAGATAAAAGCAGAGACTTTGAAATCTTGGTTGAACAAGCTGAAGACGAGATCGCAGCCTTGAATATGGTTTTAGGAGCTTGGTATGCCGGTGCACGAGCCTTAACCACAACCTCTGGTGGCGGTTTTGCCTTGATGACCGAAGCTGTTAGTTTATCTGGAATCACAGAAACACCAGCAGTTATCCATGTCGCTCAGCGACCTGGACCAGCCACAGGATTACCTACTCGTACTGAACAAGCCGATCTAAACTTAGTTCTTTATGCAGGTCATGGGGAATTCCCACGTATGATCTTTGCACCAGGACGATTAGAAGATGGGGTTGAAGTCATGAGTAGAGCTTTCTATATGGCTGATAAATATCAGATCCCTGTCTTTGTCTTGTCTGATCAATACTGGTTAGAATCGATGAGTCAAGTCGATGCCTTAAGTTTCAATCCTAAGTATCTAGAAAGTTTCGTTGTAGAAACGAAGCGTGAATATCAACGTTATGCCTTTGATCCAAGTGGAATCTCACCTAGAGGTGTGCCAGGCTTTGGGAAAGGTTATGTCAAAGTAGACTCTGATGAACATGATGAAGCTGGTGGTATTACTGAATCCTTTACGATGCGTGTCAATATGCAAGATAAGCGTCTACATAAATTTGAATTGATGAAAGAAGACATATTGGAACCCTTGATCAGTGGATCGAATAAACACGAGCACTTGGTGCTAAGTTGGGGCTCTACCTATGGCGTTATTGAAGAAGCCTTAAGTACTCATCCTGAGTGGGATAAGACCCATCTTCATTTTACGCAAGTCTATCCTTTACCAGAATCTCTAAAAGACATCATCGCTCACGCAAAAAGCATCTTGGTCATCGAAAACAATGCGACAGGTCAATTTGCGAATCTGATCCAAATGACCTATGGGGTAAAAGTAACCCAACGAATCTTAAAATACAATGGTGAACCTTATCATATCGATGAGCTCATCGCTAAAATGGAGGCAACTCATGAGTAATTTCGAATTTAATCACAACATCGATATGGCGTGGTGCCCAGGGTGTGGTAACTTTCCTTTAAGAAATATCCTGATCAAAGCTTTGACTGAATTAGAACTAGATCCTACCCAAGTAGTATTCTCATCTGGGATCGGCCAAGCCGCTAAGATGCCTCAATATGTCGACGCCAGTTATTTTAATGGACTACATGGACGTGGATTAGCCGTGGCCAGTGCCATCAGTGCTGTCAATCCAAAACTAACAGTCATCGCTGAAGGCGGTGATGGAGACATGTATGGGGAAGGGGGCAATCACCTCATTCATAACATTCGTAGAAATCCCCACTTAGTCCACATCGTTCATAACAACATGGTCTATGGCTTAACCAAAGGTCAAGCCTCTCCAACTTCTCCGATAGGACTGGTTACCCCACTTCAACTCGATGGGGTCTACAATCAACCCATTAACCCTATGGCCTTAGCTTTAGCGATGGGAGCTACTTTTGTCGCAAGAGGATTTAGTGGCGATCAAGAGAAAACCAAAGAATTGATCAAAGCAGCCATTCTTCATAACGGCTATGCGATCATCGATATTTTCCATCCTTGTGTAACCTACAATAAGGTCAATACCTTTGCCTGGTATAAGTCTCATACCTTCTGGTTGGATGAATCTCATCAGAAAACCAACAAAGAAGCTGCGATGAAATTGGCTCTCGATGAGGAAAGATTGGCTTGTGGAGTCCTTTATCAAGTAGAAGGCAAGGCCTATCCTCAACGTCATCCTTTCTATCAAGGCAATCTTACCCCGTTCTATCAAAGAAAACGCGATCCTAAAGACATCGCTAAATTGTTTAAATAAACCAAAGGCTCACTAAGAGCCTTTTTTTAGGCATATTCAATGTGGTTATGATTGGAGTGTGTTAATAATTAAGTTACTAAACTAAATAGGAGAATTTTATGAAGAAAAGTGTCTTACTACCTGTCTTCCTTGTGGTCTTCGTTGACCTCTTAAGTTTTAGCTTAATCTTACCTTTAATGCCTTATATTGCGGCCAACTATGGATTAAATCCTTTCTTTGTGGGCTTACTCTTAGCGACTTACCCCATAGGTCAAGTCTTTGGGACCCCAATCTTAGGTCGTTTATCCGATCGATTTGGGAGAAAGCCCATTCTATTACTTAGTGTTGGGGGAACCTTTATCGCACTGATCACCTTGGGTTTGACCTTGTGGCTGAATCCAACAGGAGCCATTTTGATCATATTCGCGACCCGCTTGTTTGATGGATTGACCGGAGGCAACATTACAGTTGCCCAATCGTATATCTCCGATGTGACAACACCTGAGAATAGAGCCAAAGGTTTAGGAATGATTGGGGCTGCTTTTGGATTGGGCTTTATCTTTGGGCCAGCCATGGGAGGCTTTATGAGTCAATGGGGCTATCAAGTTCCTGCCTTGTTTGCGGCGAGCTTAAGCTTTACCAATCTCGTCTTGATTACCGCCATCTTACCGGAATCCTTGAGTGTTGAAACTCGAGAAAAACTACGTCATAGTGAAAAAACAAAATTCTCTTTGAGGATTCTAAAAGAAGCTTTGGATAAACCCGTCGTAGGACCTTTACTACATTCACGCGTTTATTATTCGATCGCTCATGGGATCTTTCAAACCATCTTTGCGCTTTACGCTCAACAACGTTTAAACCTAAATGCGGCTCAAACAGGTTTGGTTTTAGGTTATGTGGGAATCTTAGTGGTCATCGTTCAAGTGGGCTTCATCGGTAAACTAACCAAGAAATACACAGAAACTCAATTGATGAGAAGCTCGAGTTTAATCTTAGCCATGAGTTATGTCTTATGGGCATTGGCACCTAATCTAATCATATTAATGATCGTCTTGATTCCGATCTCGGCAGCCAGTGGGATTCTGAATACAGTATTGCGTAGTGCTTTGACCAAGTCTGTATCACGAGAAGAAATCGGAGGCATCTTAGGTTTGAGTTCTTCTTTAGAAAGTATGACATCGATCGTAACTCCGATCTTAGGAGGTTTCCTAGTGGATTCGATTGGAACGTGGGCACCTGGTATTTTCTCATCCATCGTTACGATTTCATTGCTTTGGTTTATCGTTCGTAAGGTGACAGAACCTAAAATCCAACTCTCTGTCGAATCACTTTAATTCACTTCGCTTAAGAAAATGAATCAAGTATGTTATTGTATTAGCACAAGGTAGCAGGTAACCCATGAATGATCTTTTAACCCTAAAAAACATAGATCTCCTTAAGATAGAAGGCACAGACCATATTGGATGTAACCAAGAGTGGTATTCTAAACCTTGGCAACGTTTATCTGGTTGTGGCCCAACAGCTGCCAGTATGATCGCATTGTATCAAATCGATCCTAAGAAAAGCTCTAAAACACTAGATGAAGCCAAAGCAACAATGAATCTTGTTTGGCAATATGTGACTCCTGGATTTGGAGGCATCAATCGTTTAGATCGTTTCTACAATGGCTTTTCAAAATATCTAGACAGCTTACATCTACCCCATAAGAGTCATGCCTTTGAGATTCTCAAAGAGGTGGCTCATCGTCCTCATCTATCTTCAGTCATCGACTTCATTGTCTCTGGGATAAAACTAGATGCGCCTGTTGCTTTCCTTAATCTCAACAATGGGAAGGTTCATAATCTAGAGGCCTATCATTGGGTCTTGATTACAGGCTTGGATCTTAGTCATCCAACGACGGCCTTAGCTCATATCTTGGATGCAGGAGTACCCCTGATCATTGACTTGAGTCTATGGTTAGAAACCACAACTTCCAGTGGTGGCTTCGTTTATTTCACTCTTTAATCAAAAAGAATCTTAGGATTCCTTTTTTTTCGATAAGCAATCCACTTGAAGAGTGAATCTAATCGGTCTATACTTTAAATGAGAATGATTCTCATTTAGGAGATCCATGAGAAAAATAGCTTTGGTTTTAATCCTCATGCTGGGATTAAGTGCGTGTATTCAAAAACCTGTAGAAGATGGTAAGATCCGCATTGTGGTCAGTTTTTATATACTAGAAGATTTTACGAAGAAAATAGGTGGAGACTTAGTCACCGTCATCAACTTAACTCAAAGCGCAGGGGAGCCTCATGAATTTGAACCCAGTACTCAAGACATGAAGATTTTATCTGACGCTAAGCACATCATGATTCTAGGCAATGATTTTGAACCTTGGTTCAATGATGTCTATGACACCATCAAATCTAATGGATTAGATGTCTTGGTGCTTAGTGATGGCTTTGAAACCATCGTCGATCAAAATACCCAACAAATCGATCCTCACATCTGGACCAGTATCACCAATGCGCAACTTATTTTCACAAAAATAAAAGATTACCTTATTCAATTGGATCCTACTCACGCCTCATCGTATACTCAAAACTATGAGCTTTATAATGAAGACTTTAATCAACTTAAACTGGAGTATTCTTCAGCCATCAACGATAGAGTTCGAAATGAATTCGTGACCAATCATGCGGCTTTCGGTTATTTGGCTCAAGAATTCGGTTTAACGATGATTCCCATCATGGGTTTAGAACCAGACGCGGAACCTTCCGCAAGCGTTATGGCTCAAATCATCGATGTGGTTAAACTCTATAAGATTCCTTATATCCTCTATGAAGACGAAGCCAATACAGAAGTCGCCAAGACCATCGCGAAAGAAACAGGAGCTTTAACTGGGATACTACGTCCCATAGAAAGCTTGAATTCTGATCAACGAAGCTTAGGAAAAGATTACTTTAATCTGATGAGAGAAAACCTCGAATGGCTCAAGAAAGCACTCAATTAATATGACGATCTTAAACGCAAAAAATCTAAGTTATGCCTATCCAGGCAAGACCCTGTTTAAAAACTTCTCCTGTGAAGTTAAAAAAGGAGAATGGATCACCTTTATCGGAAACAATGGGACAGGCAAGACCACCTTACTAAAAGTACTATCAGGGGTGATTGAACCCCAAGAAGGTTCAGTTTCTTTAATCGATCCTTTAACCAAAGCTCAACTAAAACCAAGTGAACGTGTCTATGTGGGTCAACATGAATTCTCTCAACACGATGGTTTTCCTGCGACGGCTCTAGAAATCGTCGTTAGTGCGTATACGCCTTTATTGGGCTTCTTTCGGAATCCTTCGTCTACACAAGTTGAATACGCTAAGGTGATGCTTAAAAAGATGGGCTTAGAAGCCTATATCCATAAACAACTCTCTGAATTATCAGGAGGTCAACGTCAACGCGTATTCGTCGCAAAAGCCTTATGTATCCATCCCAAAGTGCTCTTCTTAGATGAACCCAGTAGTGCTCTAGATGCGAATTTTACCTTAGAGCTCTTTCGTTTATTGAAATCCTTTCAAGAAGAAGGTCTTACGATCTTGATGATTACCCATGATTTAGCCCTCGCTCAAAGTGTATCTGATCGTATCTTCTGTTTAGAAGAAGTGGATGTCCTACAATTGGATGCCCCATCGATTCAGGAAGAACTGGCTCATCGTCATACCCATTTAGGAGAGACCCATGAACATTTTTAATTATGACTTTATGGTGAGAGCTTTATGGGTAGGGATCTTGGTAGGTTTAATGGCTCCGTTGATTGGCCAAACCATCGTTTTAAGACGTATGTCTATGGTAGGAGATGCGATTGCCCATACCACTTTGGCTGGGGTTGCGATAGGATTGATCTTAGGGATTGATCCACTCATTAGTTCACTGATAACAGCCTTAATTGGAGTCTTTCTTATTGATGTTTTAAGAAAAAGATTGCCTCAATATGCGGATGTCTCCATCGCCATTTTGATGTCTTTAGGGATAGGTTTAGCAGGTACCTTGTCTTCGTTTGTCAGAGATACCAATCGATTCACAGCCTTCCTCTTTGGTTCAATCGTCGCCATTTCTCAAGAAGAAGTATTTTTAATTACTGGGGTGGTCGTGATTGTCATTGTGGTTTATCGTTTGTTTTATAAAGAGATCTTTGCGATGACTTTTGATGAAAACCTAGCTCAACACGCAGGCGTCAACATCAAACTGGTCAACTTGATCTTTATGATCATGTTGGGGGTTACGTTAAGTATTGCAGCTAAGACGGTAGGGACTTTGATTTTATCCTCACTTTTGATTTTACCTGTGGCCAGTGCTCTACAATTATCTAAGAGCTATAAATCGACCTTAGTTTACGCCATTCTATTCTCTTTGTTTTATATGGTTGGAGGTTTGATTCTATCCTTCTATATAGGGGCTAAACCTGGTGGAACAGTGGTCCTATTAGCGGTCTTGACCTATCTTGCGTTACTTCCATTAAGAAGGTTAAGACGATGATCACATGGCCTAGTTCGCTTAAAAAAACATCAGCTCGAACAGAAGTTTTATCGGCTTTTGAACGATCCTCTAATCCATTAAGTGTGGCTCAACTTCAGGAATTATGTCCTAAGATTGCTTTGGCGACGCTTTATCGTGTTGTTGAATCCTTTCTAGAGGCTGATTTGATTGAACTCAGCGATGAATTCCAACCCAAAGAAAAACACTTTGCCTTAAAAGACAGTCATGGTCATCACGTGGTTAAATGCGTGGTGTGTCATCAAAGTATCCCATTAAAAGAATGCCCTATTCATCTAGAAGAATCCATCGAAGGCTTTAAAGTCTTACATCATCGATTGGAAATCGAAGGTATTTGTATGAACTGTCAACAGCTTGAAAAGAG
>CAZXTB010000013.1:0-1455 GCA_964643535.1 uncultured Erysipelotrichaceae bacterium
TTTAAATGAGACAAAGAATCTTACCACCCGCAAAAATAGGCATCATAGGAGGAGGCCAATTGGGTCAAATGATGGCCTTATCGGCCATCCAAATGGGCTATCGTGTAGCGGTACTGGATCCTGATCCTTTTTGTCCATGCGCTTGTTTAGCGACCCCATTTATAAAGGCTGAATACACAGATGTGGTGGCTTTAGCTCAATTGGTGGATCAATGTGAAGTCGTTACCTATGAGTTTGAGAATGCGGACAGTGCCTTAATCGATGGGTTCAATCTCAACGGAAAGATTCCTCAAGGAGCCTTGGCTTTAAGCTTGTCTCAACATCGTTTAAAAGAAAAAGAGTTTGCGTCTTTCTTAGAAATCCCTTGTCCTAAATCGTGGCCAGTTTTATCTCAAAAAGATCTTATCTCATTAAAAGAGTTTCCACTTATCCTAAAGAGTTGTCGATATGGATATGATGGGAAACATCAGTTCATTGTAAGAAATCGTGAAGAGCTCTTAGCGCTTAAACTAGAGTTTCCTTCGGAATACATCGCTGAACAACTTATCTCCTTTGAGAAAGAAATCTCTGTGGTAGTAGCTTGTTTCAAAGATGGGCTCAGTTTCTTTGAACCCTTTGAGAATACTCATACCAATGGGATCTTATCTGTTTCACGTCATCCTGCCCAAATCTCTGCTTCTCTTCAAAGACAAGCACTTGAATATACCGAGAAGATCGTTAATGCCTTAGATTATAACGGGGTTATGGCAGTAGAGTATTTTGTGAGTTCACAAGGTCTCTTGTTTAATGAGATGGCTCCTCGTCCACACAACAGTGCTCATGGGACGATAGAAGGTTGTACCTTTAGTCAGTTTGATCTTCATATCCTTTCGATCACAGGATCTCCTGTGATCCATTCAAGAAGAACTTCATTTACGATGATGATCAACATCTTAGGTCAAGATCTATCCTTAGCCTTAAAGAAATTTTCTAAATGTGATCCCAATGAAACTCATCTTCATCTCTATGGGAAAAAAGAAGCACGAGAAAATCGCAAAGTGGGTCATGTGACCTTATGTGCAGCGACAAGTCAGGATCTTCAAAAAGATTTCAGTGATTGGAGGAACAACTCATGAGAAGACTCTTTATCAGTAAAAGAAAAGGCTTTGAGCTATCCTCTCACGAGTTAAGTCGAGTGCTTCAAAATCAACTAAACATCAATGCGTTAGTGACCTTGGTGATCGGTTATGAGGTCTATGATTTAGATGAAGACCTTTTACCTCAAGCCATCGCATCCGTCTTCTCAGAAGCCATGTGTGATGAGGTCAGTTTTGAACTTCCTGAATTAAAAGGAAGCCTTATTATAAAAGAACCTTTACCGGGTCAATATGATCAAAGATCAGATGCGGCCAATCAATGTCTTCGTCTACTGGATCCTTCAACCTTAGCCAGTGTTAAGACCTTTGAGGCAGCTCT
>CAZXTB010000013.1:1555-13843 GCA_964643535.1 uncultured Erysipelotrichaceae bacterium
TTCGTCTACTGGATCCTTCAACCTTAGCCAGTGTTAAGACCTTTGAGGCAGCTCTTTTTAATCGTGAATTAACTCAAGAAGAAAAAGCGATTTTTACTCACTATTGGATCAACCCCATCGAAATGCGTGAGAAGTCTCTTACCCATGATTTGCCTTTATCAGAGTCAAGCAGTGATCAAGGACCCATCAAAAACTTTACCACGCTAACCGAAAAAGAAGCTTTGGCTTTCTTAAAAGAAAACAAAGCTGCGATGAGTCTTTTAGACATGAGATTGATTCAAGACTTCTTTATGACCCATGAATCTCGTCAACCGACGATGACAGAGTTCAAAGTCTTAGATACCTATTGGAGTGATCATTGTCGACACACGACCTTTGAGACCCATTTAAGTTCGATAGAGATCCCTAGTGGTCCCTATGAGGAAGATCTTAAGGCAGCTTTAGCGCTTTTTAAGTCTTCAAGAGAATTAACTCAACGAAGTGAAAAACCATTGAGCTTAATGGAGATGGCTACGATGATGGGCAGAGTGATCGATGACCCTCGCGTTGAACACAGTGATGAGGTCAATGCGTGTAGTGTAAAAGTCAAAGTCAACTCAAAAGAAGGCCTCATCGATGGCTTGCTTCAGTTTAAAAACGAGACTCATAATCATCCCACAGAGATCGAACCTTTTGGGGGAGCTTCTACCTGTATCGGAGGAGCAATACGTGATCCACTTAGTGGTAGAGCCTATGTCTATCAAGCGATGAGGATCAGTGGATGTGGAAACGTTAAAGAAGAGATCCATGAAACTCTAAAAGATAAACTTCCTCAACGTGTCATTGCGCTTAGAGCGACCCAAGGCAACAGTGCCTATGGGAATCAAATTGGGGTCGCAACGACCTATGTGAAAGAAATCTATCATCCCAAATACACCGCTAAACATCTTGAGTGTGGTGCAGTCGTAGGGATCGCTAAGGCAAGCTTAGTGAAACGTATTCAACCTGAAGAAAACGATGTGATCGTTTATTTAGGGGGAAGAACCGGAAGAGATGGGATTGGGGGCGCAACAGGCTCTTCTTTGGCTCATACGCAAAATTCTATGACCCAATGTGCCAGTGAAGTTCAAAAAGGCAATGCGCCTGAAGAACGTAAACTACAGCGTCTTTTTAGAAATCCTTTGGCTTCAAAGATGATCAAGAAAGCCAATGATTTTGGGGCAGGAGGCGTCAGTGTCGCGATCGGTGAACTCGCCGATGGCTTGATCATCAACCTCGATGCGATCCCATTAAAATATCAAGGTCTAAACGCAACCGAATTGGCCATCAGTGAAAGCCAAGAAAGAATGGCGGTCGTTTTAGATCCAAAAGACGCAGAAGATTTCATCAACTTGGCTCATCATGAGAACAGCGAAGCCATGGTTGTCGCTCAAGTAACGAAGTCTCGTCGACTTCAAATGATTCATAAAGGACAAATGGTTGTCGATTTAGATCGAGCCCTCATTGAGACCAATGGGGTTAGACAAAGTGCTCGCGCGTTGCTTACTCAAAAGCCACTCATTAAAAAAACAAGCACTGAGTTTAATGAAGCTTCAGTCTTAACTCATTTATCTTCTTTAAATGTTTCTCTTCAAAAAGGTCTCATCGAACGCTTTGATGGGAGTATTGGCGCAAGCACGGTACTGTCACCCTTAGGTGGAAGACTTCAATTGACCCCAACCCAGGGATCTGTTCAGAAAATAAATCTTGAAGACGAAGAGGTTTCTACGGTTTCAATTCTTACTCATGGCTTTATTCCAGCTCTTAGTGAAATCAATCCTTTCTTAAGTGCACAAGGTGCCCTTCTTCAATCCATCGCGAAAACCATCGCTTTGGGAGGTAAGATTGAAAACATCTTCTTCTCGCTTCAAGAATACTTTCCTCGTCTAAATCAAGATGAAGAAAAATGGGGCTCCGTCGTCAGTGCGCTACTTGGCGCAATGAGTGTTCAAGCGGTCTTTAAAAGACCCGCCATTGGGGGAAAAGACAGTATGTCTGGAAGTTTTAAAGACATGGATGTCTTAGAGACGCTTATCTCATTTGCGTGTACCACAGCTGAAATTGATGACGTTCAAACCCAATGCGCAAGATCCCCTTTAGAAAATCTATATCTGGTTAAACCCGCATTAAAAGCGAATGGTTTATTTGATTTAGAAGAAGTTTTGAAGACCTATCTTAAAGTTCAACAATTCGTTCAAGACAAACAAGCCTGTGCAGTTCGTGTTGTAGAAGAAAGCCTCCTAGAATCGATCTGTGCGCTTGTCTTTGGGAATGGACTGCAAGCTGAAATCGAAACCAAAGAGGATCTCTTAGGTTTGATTCCTTGTGCCTTCTTGATTTCGACCCAGAGTAAACAAGTGCCTCACGAATGGGAAAAGATTGGGAAAGTCTCCTTGGATAAGTTTATCTTCAATGGGGTAAAGCTTAACTATGAATCCGCAAAAAGAGCCTATGTGTATGGTTTAGATTTCCTCTATCCAGTCACTGCGAAAGCTCAAAGAAGTATCCTTCCTTTACACAACATCAATAAACCATCACTGGTTTATGAAGGTGAAATCCCAAATCAAGTAAAAGTCGTTATCCCATTCTTTCCTGGAACCAATTGTGAAAGCGATACAGCCAAAGCCTTCAGTAAGGCGGGTGGGACGCCTGTCCTCATCGGTATTAGAAATCTCACAAAAGAAGATCTCGAAGAATCCTTAATGGACTTGGTGAAAGCCATCGATGAGGCCCATATCTTAGCCCTTCCTGGAGGTTTCTCCTCAGGAGATGAACCTGATGGGAGTGCTAAGTTTATCGTCAATGTCTTACGTCATAAGAAAGTGAAGAAAGCGGTTGAGAATCTTCTAAAAAGACAAGGCTTGATTTTAGGGATCTGTAATGGATTTCAAGCCCTCATTAAGACAGGACTCTTGCCTTATGGACAATATCGTCATCTCACAGAGAACGATGCGACCTTAACCCACAATACCCTTCATCGACACATCTCAACCATCGCGACCACGCGACTTACTTCTAATGGATCACCTTGGCTTAAGAATGAAAAACCTGGGACCTTATACAAAGTACCTCTAAGTCATGGGGAAGGTCGATTAAAGGTAAGTTCAGCTCAAGCTCAATCTTGGTTTAAGAAAGGTCAAGTTGTGTTTCAATACGCTTTGGAAACAGGAGCCCCATCGATGGATCCTGAGGTCAATCTGAATGGATCAGATTATGCGATCGAAGGTCTATGTTCACCCAATGGGCAGATCTTAGGTAAGATGGGCCATACTGAACGATGTGGACGAGATCTATATAAAAATATCCCTGCTTTGGAAGATCTAAAACTCTTTCAAAATGGGATCGATTACTTTAAAAAGCGCTAAAAGGAGCACCCTATGGAAAAACTACAGATGATTTATGAAGGTAAAGCAAAACAGCTTTATACCTGTGAAAGAGAAGATGCCTTGATCATTCACTATAAAGATGATGCGACTGCGTTCAATGGGGTCAAAAAAGCTCAGATTGAACATAAAGGAATGCTTAATAATGCGATCTCAACGATCATCTTTAAAGAGATGGCCAAAGCCAATATTCCTACGCATTATCTAGAGACCCTCAATGATCGTGATCAATTGTGTCGTAAGGTAACGATCATTCCACTAGAAGTCATCGTCAGAAACTTGATTGCGGGATCGATGGCGAAACGTCTCAATATCCCAGAAGGCACACCTTCTTTAAAACCCATCTATGAGCTGTGTTATAAGGATGATGAATTGGGTGATCCGTTGATCAATGAGGACCATGCCTTAGCGATTGGTTTCACTTCTGAAAGTGATCTCAAGACGATCAAGACCTTGACCTTACAGATCAATGAAGTTCTAAAAGCCCTCTTTGACTCATTGGGCATCATCTTAGTCGATTTTAAGATCGAATTTGGGAAGACCCAAGATGGGACCATCGTTTTAGCCGATGAGATCTCTCCTGATACCTGTCGTTTTTGGGATAAAGAAACAGGGATGAAGTTGGATAAGGATCGCTTTAGACGAGATCTAGGTCAAGTCGAAGATGCTTATCAAGAAATCTTAAGAAGATTGGAAACGTTAAAATAAGTATGGGAGAAATCAACTTGCTTTATGAGAGGGAACTTCATGAGGAATGCGGGGTATTTGGGGTATTTAATTGTCCTAAAGCTTCCGAATTGACCTATTATGGGCTTCATGCGCTTCAACATCGAGGTCAAGAAGGCTGCGGGATCGTGGTCTCAGACTCTGAAAAACTAACAGGTGTTAAAAACGAAGGCAATGTTCGTTTTGTCTTTCCTGAATCTGTGCTTAAAAAATTAAAGGGGATCCATGCGATAGGTCACGTACGATATTCGACCACCGGTGGAGGAGGCATCCTTAATGTCCAACCTTTTCTCTTTCGTCATGGGGATGGGGATTTCGCTTTATGTCATAACGGAAACATCGTCAACTCTCAGGTCTTAAAACAAAACCTTGAACGTAAAGGTTCTATCTTTCAAAGTTCTTCTGATTCAGAAATCTTAGCTCATTTGATTTATCAAGATTCACGAGTCAAACGGGTCGCTGCCATCAAAGAAGCCCTCATTTATCTTGAAGGGGCTTTTGCGTTTTTAGTCCTGACAAAGGATCGCCTCTATGCGATGAGAGATCGTCATGGGTTAAGACCTTTGTCGATAGGTACACTTGAGGATGGCTATGTGGTCGCCAGTGAGACTTGTGCACTGGATGCGATCGGGGCGACTTTCTTAAGAGACATTTTACCTGGTGAGATCATAACCATCGATAAAGATGGGCTTCATAGTGATTTTTATTCTAAGGATACACAATCGAAGATCTGTGCGATGGAGTATATCTATTTCTCTCGCCCAGACAGTGATATCTTAGGGCTTAATGTCCATCGTTCACGCAAAGAAGCGGGTCGTTTATTGGCGAAAGAAAGTCCAGTAGATGCAGACATCGTGATTGGGGTCCCTGATTCTTCTTTATCTGCGGCTTATGGTTATGCGGAAGAAAGTGGGATTCCTTATGAGATGGGTCTTATAAAGAATCGTTATGTGGGAAGAACCTTTATAGAACCTTCGCCTTCCTTAAGAGAAAAAGGAGTGAAGATGAAGTTATCTCCTTTAAGATCCATCATTCAAGGTAAACGAGTGGTCCTCATCGATGATTCGATCGTAAGAGGAACCACATCGATGAAGATCGTAGAGATGCTTAGACAATGCGGGGCGAAAGAGATCCATATGAGGATCGCTTCTCCTGCGATCATAGCGCCTTGTTTCTATGGGGTAGATACCTCGACCTATGAAGAATTACTGAGTGCTTTTAATGATGTGGAAGCCGTTAGACAAATCATCAAGACGGATTCTTTGGCTTTCTTATCGATGGATGGTTTAAAAGAAGCTTTAGGTCAACGAGACTTCTGTGCAGCGTGTTTTACGAAACAGTATCCTACACATTTGTATGAACACATCGAGAATGCGAATAAAGATGGGAAGTTTTAAAAGGAGAAATCATGAGCCAACACTACAACGATGCAGGGGTTAATCTAGAAGCAGGATATGAATCCGTTAGACGAATCAAAAGTCATACTGAAAGAACACGTAATCAAGGCATGATGGATAATATAGGTTCTTTTGGAGGTCTATTTGATTTATCTCTTTATAAAATAAAAGAACCTGTCATGGTGAGTGGGACCGATGGGGTAGGAACCAAACTAAAGATTGCGTTTATGATGGATCAACATGATACCGTAGGCATCGATTGTGTTGCGATGTGTGTCAACGATATCTTAGCTCAAGGGGCTTTGCCTTTGTATTTTCTAGATTACATCGCCATAGGAAAGAATAAACCTGAAGTCGTGGAAGCTTTGGTTAAAGGGGTCGCCGATGGTTGTGTTCAGGCAGGTTGTGCGCTTATTGGGGGAGAAACCGCTGAGATGCCGGATATGTATCAAGCAGGAGAATACGACATCGCAGGCTTTGCGGTAGGTGTCGCTGAGAAGTCTCAGCTCATTCATCCACAAAACGTTAAAGTAGGTCAAGTGTGCATCGGATTAGCCTCTAGTGGAATTCACTCCAATGGCTTCTCTTTGGTTAGAAAGATCCTCTTAAAGGATCATCATCTATCCTTAGATGAACCTTTTGAAGGATCTACCTTAGGTAAGACCTTATTGACCCCAACGAAGATCTACGTGAAAAGTGTATTGGCTGTCTTAAAAGAAATCAAAGTCAGTGGAATCGCCCATATTACAGGGGGTGGTTTCATTGAGAATATGCCTCGTTGTATCCAAGAAAGCCAAGGTCTACTTATTAAGAAAGGATCTTGGAAGATTCCTCCTATCTTTCCTTATCTTCAACACTTAGCTCAAATCCAAGACGAAGAGCTTTATAACGTCTTCAATATGGGAATAGGGATGATGCTTATCGTCGATCAAAAAGACAGTGAAAAGACCTTGTACATTTTAAAAGAAAACGGCGAAACGGCCAGTATCATCGGTGAAGTAACCAATAAACCAGGTGTTTTCTTTCTATGACAAATCTAGTGATCTTCGCCTCTGGGAATGGCTCTAATTTTCAAGCGATCATCAACGCCATTGAGAAAGGTGATCTTCAAGCTGAAATCACAGGCTTGATCTGTGATCAGAAAGAGGCTTTTTGTTTAAGTAGAGCTAAAAATCATCAACTCCCCAGTGCTCTTTTTAATCGAGGTGATTATGCTTCTAAACAAGAAATGGATCTAGCGATCCTTCATCAATGTAGAGTATGGAAAGCGGATTGGTTGATCTTAGCTGGATATATGCGTTTATTGAGTTCTGTCATAATCAAGGCTTATCCTCAACACATCCTTAATATTCATCCTTCCTTGCTTCCTAAATACAAAGGTAAAGATGCCTTAGGTCAAGCTTTGGCAGCTCATGAGACCACTTTGGGTGTCAGTATCCACTATGTCGATGAAGGCATGGATACCGGAAAACTCATCGCTCAATTTCCTTTTGAGATTAAAGGAAATGAAGATCGATCCATCATCGAAGACCAACTCCATCAATTGGAGCATCGACTCTATCCTCTCGTCATTCAACAACTCATCAAGGAGAAACCATGAAAAAAAGAGCGTTACTTAGTGTAAGTGATAAAACAGGACTCATTGAAGTGGCGAAAGCCTTAAGTGAAGCTCAGTTTGAACTCATCTCGACAGGTGGGACAAAAAAAGCCTTGGTTGAGGCTGGTTTAACGGTATTGGGAATCGAAGAGGTCACAGGTTTTCCTGAGATGTTGGATGGGCGTGTAAAGACCCTTCACCCAATGGTTCATGGGGGACTTTTGTTTAAGCGCAATGATCCAAGTCATGTGGAAAGTGTCAAACAAGCTCATATTCAACCCATCGATGTGGTCATCGTCAATCTTTATCCTTTTCAAAAAACCATTGAGAAGAAAGATAGTACCTTAGAAGAAGCCATAGAGAACATCGATATTGGGGGTCCGTCGATGCTGAGAAGTGCTGCTAAAAATGCGCATGATGTCACTGTATTATGTGATCCCATGGATTATCCACAACTGATTGAACAATTGAAAGAAAACGGAAGTACAACACTTTCGTTTAGACAGTCTATGGCGGCGAAAGTTTTTAGAACGACAGCGGCTTATGATGCGTTGATTGCGAACTATATGAATCAAGTTGTTGGATGTGAAATGCCTGAACGTTTAACCGAAACCTATGTGTTGAAACAAACTCTACGATATGGGGAGAATCCTCATCAAAAGGCAGCCTTCTATGCGAGTCCTTTTAGTGAAAACAATTCATTGGCGAGTGCCCAACAGATCCATGGGAAAGAGCTCTCCTACAACAACATCCAAGATGGATCCGCTGCTTTAGCCCTCCTAAGCGAGTTTGATCAGGCGGCTGTGGTGGCTTTGAAACATATGAATCCTTGTGGAGTAGGATTGTCTCATGAGATCTATGATTCATGGAGAAAAGCTTATGAAGCAGATACCACCAGTATTTTTGGAGGTGTGGTGGCTTTTAATCGAGAGCTTGATCTAAAGATCGCTAAAGAACTTTCTGAGATTTTCTTAGAAATCATCATAGCGCCCTCGTTTACCCAAGAAGCATTAGATGTCTTAACTCAAAAGAAAAACATACGTTTATTGATTAGCTCAACTGAAACTCATCGTCCATATACGACCTCTACTGTACGCATCGCAGGAGGCTTACTCGTTCAAGAGATCGATAAGATCTCCGCTAAGGTCACCAATCTTAAAGCCGTTACGAAGAAATCACCTACTGCTTCTCAACTCAGCGATGCCCTGTTTGGGGAGAAAGTCGTTAAACACGTGAAATCCAATGCGATCGTTATCGTTAAGAATGGTCAAACCTGTGGTATAGGCGCAGGCCAAATGAATCGAGTAGGCGCTGCAGAAATCGCGCTTAAACAAGCTGGAGAAAAAGCCAAAGGCGCAAGCCTGGCTTCGGATGCCTTCTTCCCAATGGATGATACCGTTAAGTTGGCTGCCTTTTATGGGATCGCATGCATTATTCAACCAGGAGGATCCATCAAAGATCAAGACTCTATTGTTGCTTGTGATGAAGCCAACATCGCGATGGTCTTTACCGGTGAAAGGCATTTTAAACACTGATGAATAAAATCTTGATCATAGGCTCAGGTGGTCGTGAGCATGCCTTGGCGAGGTGTTTTAAACGAAGTCCTACGGTAGAGATGATTTATGTGGCTCCAGGAAATCCTGGGATGAATGATGTGGCTGAAACCATAGATCTTAAAACAGATGATTTTAAAGGCTTGGCTCAGTTTGCGAAAGAGAAAGAGATAGACCTTGTCTTTGTAGGACCAGAAGCTCCTTTATCTTTAGGCATCGTCGATGAATTACGTGCTCTAGGTATCTGTATCTTTGGACCCACAAAAAAAGCAGCTCAACTAGAATCCAGTAAAAACTTCGCCAAGATCATCATGAATAAGTATGGGATTCCTACCGCAAAACACATCACGGTAAACACAAAAGAAGAAGCACTTGAGGTCTTAAAGACACATAAGGCTCCCATCGTCATAAAAGCAGATGGTTTAATGGCGGGTAAAGGGGTCACCGTTGCGTTGGATGATCAAGAGGCTTACGCCGCAATCCAAGAGATCTACACGGAGGATGTCTTAAATGCACCTGTCGTTATTGAAGAATATCTTGAAGGTGAAGAGTTCTCACTGATGGCTTTCGTCAAAGGTGAACGAGTGATTGCGATGGACATCGCAAGAGATCATAAGCGAGCCTATGATAACGATAAAGGACCCAATACAGGGGGTATGGGAGCTTATTCTCCTGTCCCTCAAATATCTGCTGACCAAATCGAAGAAGCGATGACTAAAGTCATGAGACCCATCGCTAAGGCTATGGTTTTAGAAGGCATTCCTTTTGAAGGGGTTTTATATGGGGGTCTTATGGCCACTAAAGATGGGATCAAAACCATCGAATTCAATGTTCGTTTTGGAGATCCAGAAACAGAGGTACTATTACCTCGACTTCAGATCCCATTAGATCAAATCATCTTCGATGTGATGAATGATAAAGAAGTGAATTTAAAATTTGATGAACGCTTTGCCTGTGGAGTCGTAATGGCTTCTATTGGATATCCAAAAGCCTTTGAGAAAGGTCTTCTAATTAGTGGTTTAGAAAATGTGACTTCTCAGGTGTATCATATGGGGACTTCGTTTCAAGATGGGATCAGAAACAGCTCAGGAAGGGTCTTGTGTGTTGTTGAATTGGGTGAGACCCTACTCAGTGCTGCACAGAAAGTCTATGATCAAATCAAAGTCATAGAAGCACCTCATCTATTCTATCGTCATGATATAGGGTTCAATCCAAACAAACGCTAAACAGCGTTTGTTTTTTGAAGGTGTATACTTGAACTATGGATAAAGTAAAAAGACCTCGCTTTGATGAAGAGACTCAAGGCATCTTAGATGAACTGCTTAAATTAGATAAGAAAGATGCCTTAAGATGGGCACTGGATGTGGCAGAACGTGTCTTGCCTGTTTTTGAGTCTCATCAAGTAGAGGATCCTAGACCTAGAAGATGTATTACCTTAGGTAGAGAATGGTTACAAGGTCCAGTTCCTTTTAAAGAAATAAGAGCGACAGCGTTAGCTTCTCACGCAGCCGCAAGAAACGCCAGTGATCCTTTGGTCATTGCGGCAGCTAGAGCTTGTGGTCATGCGATCGCAACGATCCATGTCCAAACACACTCGATAGGTGCTGCCCTTTATGGGCTAAAAGCTTGTCCAGATGAAGCAACAAAAAAAGTTGAACGTGCTTGGCAAATCCAACATCTAAAAGATATCCAAACTAAACAAAAGGGCTAAGGCCCTTTTTAGTTATGATTTGATTTTACACTTCCCGTTTTTGATTTCCCACAGGGTCCAAGCTATGCCTATGAGAATCAAACCCAAAGAGATTAATTTATAAGGTAAACCAGCAAAAGGTAAAGCAATCACTGAAAATGCAATTCCTAGACTCGCAATGAAGGCAATAACACAAGGTGTACAACCATACGTTAAAATTCCAAAGAGTACGGAAATAAAACTCAAATTTGATCCAACGCTTTCCTTGCCTTTTAGTTGGGCCATGATGGTACTAAGACTAAGCATCAACGCAGAACCGCTGGCCATCAATACATTCAATGAGATATTTAGGATCACCAGTAACATTCCATATTCTTGGATCATTTTGGTATAGGGTAAATTTAAATTATCGATCATTCCATAGATGAACATAAAAACAAGTCCAAAAACTAAACTTTGAAGGAACATTTTTTTTGTTTTTAATCGTATAAAAGCTTCATGAATCATAAGATAACCTCTATTTCTTCAAAAGTATAGCATTTACCTTCCTTAAAAACGAGGAAGACACCTGATTTTTTTTGATGAGAGAGGAAGACACCTGATTTTTTTTGATGAGAATAGTAGTTTGATTTTTCATTAACCAACACTTAACAGTAAGTTGATAAACTTTCCAACTTCTAAGAATATACTAATAAAAAAGGAGTCAACCATGAGAATCGGAATCATCGATTTAGGTTCTAATAGTATTAGATTGGTCATCTATTTTTGGGATGGGATCAAAGTCGAGAAAAAGCAAGACATTAAACATCAAGCTCAAAGTATAAAATTCATAAAAGATCAGAAAATGAGTCAAGATGGTATAGATTCAATCGTTATGCATCTTAAAGAATTGATGGTTATGGCGAGAGCTTATGATGTGGATGAACTAAAGATATTCGCTACTGCTTCATTGAGAAATATTAGCAACAGTAATGAAGCAAAGGCTGAAATTGAGAATAAAATCATGGCGTCCATTGATATCTTGAATGGTCATGAAGAATCCATCTTTGGATTTGAAGGAATGAAGAAAGTAGTTAGGTTACCTTTAGAAGGCATAAGCATCGATATTGGTGGAGGCTCATCTGAGATCACCTATTTTAAAAATGACATCGCGGTTTATACTGATTCTATCCCCATTGGCTCTTTAAGTCTTTACCTTGACCATGTGGTGGATGTGGTTCCCAATGACTTTGAACAAGTGGCCATGCGTCATGTGATTCAAAATGCTTTAGAGAATCTGATTTGGTTAGAAAACATAAAAGTAGAAACCCTTATTGGGATCGGTGGAACTGCTCGTGCAGTAATGAAACTTCATCAAGCTCGATATGAGATCAATAGCTCTATTTATGATATGAGAATATCCTCTTCTATCGTTCATTCAGTAGCTACTCTAAATAAACGAAACAAGACTTCTGAGTTATCTTTGATCGTAGATGTGATTCCTGATCGCTTAACGACAGTCTTTCCTGGTGCCCTAATTTTAGATGAAGTGATGAGAAAAGTCGAAGCTAAAGAGTACTTACTTTCACAGTATGGAGTTAGAGAAGGATATATGTTTAATCGTATTTTACAAAATAGGGAAAACAATCCAAAATTGAAGTGATAAAGGAGTGATTTTTCTTGAAAAAATAAAGAAAATAAGTGATGATATGTGTACAAACTTGTTTGATCAACGATCATTCAGAAAGGGTCTTCATGAATCATAAACCTAAAGTAGCCTTCGTCTGTGTACACAACTCTTGTCGTTCTCAAATCGCTGAAGCTTTGGCTAAATTTTATAATGAGGATGTGTTTGAAGCTTACTCCGCTGGGACTGAAACAAAGCCTCAGTTGAATCAAGATGCGGTTCGTTTAATGAAGAATCTGTATGGGATCGATATGGAAG
>CAZXTB010000014.1:0-13344 GCA_964643535.1 uncultured Erysipelotrichaceae bacterium
AGGATCTTTATCCACTAATAAAAGAGCGTTCTTTAAGTGGTGCCTATCAAAAAAACATGGCATGGGATCTTGTTAGACATGAAATGATGAATACTTTCGGTTTCTATGTGACAGAATCCTCAGAACATAGTGCTGAATATACACCTTGGTTTATAAAATCAGACTATCCCGAGCTTATTGCACAATATAAGATCCCATTGGATGAATATCCTAGACGATGTATCCATCAAATCGACAGCTGGGTCAAAATGCGCCAAGAATTGGTCAACAATAAAGACATCATCCATACTAAATCGCATGAGTTTGCCGCATCGATCATCAAAGCCATCGAAACAGATGTCCCTTATAGAATCCACGGTAATGTACTAAACACCGGCCTCATCACCAATCTACCTTTAAACGCCTGTGTTGAAGTTCCGTGTATGGTCGATCGTAACGGGATCAATCCTTGTTATGTCGGAGATCTTCCTGAGATCTGTGCCTCTATAAATCGAACCAACATCAATGTTCAATTGCTTACCCTAATTGCGGCTAATACAAAGAAAAAAGAAGACGTCTATAAGGCTGCTCTATTAGATCCTCATACCGCTTCTGAACTCTCCATTGAAGACATTAAACATCTTTGTGATGATCTATTAGAAGCCCATAAGACCTATTTACCAGACTATCACTAATATCCATCTTAAGTAAGATGGTTTAAACTTAAGCCATTATGAACCTTTCTTTCACCTTAGTTTTCTTGCGTATTTTAGTGGCTTTGTGATAAGGTTATTGTAAGATGAGAAAATTCAAATTAAGCATCAAGATTATCCTAACCATATCTTTTATTGTTATGTCTGTGGTTCTATTCAAGGTCCAATTTTTATCGGACCTTTTGGTCGGTGTTTTCTTTGGTGTAGGGCTACTTTTCGTAGTCTTGAGTCTATGGTCTAAGCGAACATGGATCCAAGTGATCATGATCATCGTCTTAGTTCTACAAAGCTTTGGGATCAACTACGTTCAACACACCTTAGACAACATCATCATCTATGAACCCAATGAGACAAGAGTCATCCTTTTTGTGGTCCTAGATGATAATCCCATCTCTTCCTTAAATGAACTTTCTGATCCTAAGATAGGAATCTCTTTAGGTTTTGATCAAGAAACCACCGATACTTTAAAAGCAGAGTTTGAATCGAAAGTATCTAACGTAGAATGGATTCCTACAGGAAGTAACGAAGAAACCTACGCTGCTTTAGAAGATGGCACCATCGATGTGATGGTGATCGATTCAGCCATGGTAGATTTTATCTTAGAAAAGGTTCCTGATTTTGAAGTCCTAACGAAAGAAATATGGGCGATAGAAAAGAGCTACATCAAAGAAGTCATCGTAAAAAGCGCCGATGTTTTAAAAGAGTCCTTCTCAATCCTCATCAGTGGAATCGACACAGGTGGATCCATAACCCGTCGTTCTCGCAGTGATGTCAATATCGTTATGGTCGTCAATCCTCGTAAGAGTTCTATTTTACTAGTGACCGTCGCTCGTGATACCTATGTGAACTTAGGTTGTCAAACTGGTGCCTATGATAAGCTGACCCACGCTGGTCTCTATGGGGCCAGTTGTTCAGTCAAAACGATCGAAAATCTTTTAGACATCGACATCAACTATTACGTTAAACTAAACTTCTCTTCTTTTATAAAAATCGTAGACGTTTTAGGAGGCATCGAAGTCTATTCTGATCGTACCTTTGATACAACTTATTTCGGACCTAAACGACCATCTCTTCATTTCGTAGAAGGGATGAATTCTATGGATTCTAGAGAAGCTCTTATCTTCTCAAGAGAACGTTTATCATTGGCTCTAGGCGATGTCGATCGTGGTAAACATCAAATGGAAGTCGTAAAAGGCATCATCAATAAACTCACAAGTTTCTCCTCCTTGACCAGAATCGAAAGCATCATCGCAGCGATAAGAACCAGTATCGATACCAACTTCCCTGAGAAAGATCTGTCTAAAATGGTAAAGTATCAGATCACTTGGAATCCAAAATGGGAAATGACCAGTAAGGTCTTGGTCTATAAAGAAGACTATCTTCCTACCTATAGTTATGGGACCACCCCATTATTTGTGGTTCATCCATCAGCTCAATCGCTTAAAGAAGCCCACGATATGATCATCGCTGCTCTTGATAAAAGGTAGTTTTAAATTATGACGCAAAAAAATTATAAGATGAGCTTTTTAAAACGAAAGACCCTAAGAGTCTATGGATGGCTCTTACTGAACATCGTCGTATTAAGACATCGTCTAAGTACCTATGAGACCCTTAAAAGAAAATGGCTTAAGCCATCTCAAGTCCATAGAATCGATGAGCGCTTATCAAAAGAGATTCGTTTAACGATCCTCAAGGCCACTCAACTGGGACCTTTAAAATCCAATTGTCTTACCCAAGTGATGGCAGCTTCTCATCTATGTCGCTTGTTTAAAATCTCTTATACGATTCATATCGGGGTTAAGAAAAACAATGAGACCCTAAAAGCCCATGCTTGGCTTATGAGTGATTCCTTCTTGATTTGTGGAGATGATGACTTGGTTCAGTATGCCGCAATCGATCGGCAGGAGGCATAAATGATTAATCTTAATACCCAATTCGTACGTGTAAAATCGCTTATTTGGACCCAAAGTGAAGGTGAAGTCGTCATCATGGACATCACGACCGGAAAATACTATGGGCTAAACCCAGTCTCTTCAGACATCTTCTTACGTTGCTCAAATGAGATCTCTGTAAAGGATCTTATCAGTGCCTTAATGGAGTCCTATACCGTAGAGCGATCTGCCTGTGAGAAAGAAACTTTAGATATGCTTAATGTTTTTCTTAAGAAAGGCATCATTGAGATCACCAAATAACCATGAACGGTTTCATATTTGGGATCATAGGCCCTAAAGACTTTAACCTCAATCGATTTATAGCCATCACCTCGCCTTCAATAAGAGCTCTAGGTGATGGATTAACCATGGAGTCAGAATCTGTCTTCTTCCATGCGATATCTCCTCATAAGGTTCCTTTAATGGCCTCTAGTCATGGTTGGATCTTATTGCTTAATACCACAGATCCTCAAACCTTAAGATGGCCCAGTGCTAACTTAGTAAGTTCTCAAGATCCTGCTAAAACGATCCTAGATACGGTCTTAAGAAAAGGCATCATAACATTAGATCGTTTAGAAGGTCACTACTCTATTGCCCTTTATCAAGAAAGAACTCAAAAGCTTATCCTTCAAAGTGATCCTTTAGCTTCAGTCTGTATGTATGTCGCAAAAAAAGGAAACAATCTCGCTTTCTGTACATTGATGTCCCCTCTATTAAAAACAGGGGTCTTTCCTAAAGACCTCGATGAGACCTACATCGCAGATTTCTTGGCCATTCATTCCGTCTCTCAACAAATCAAAGCCACACATACGATCATCGACGCCATCAGTTTAATCCCTCCTAGGAGTCGTTGGACCTATGATCAAAACAATACCTATTGTGAACAGATCCAAAGACCTAAGCTTGATAAGATCAAAGATCCTGCTTTAGCCATGAAACGCTTTAGAAAGACCTTAGATCAGGTGCTTTATGAATCTACCCTTCAATCAAAAAAAGTAGGCCTTATGATCAGTGGTGGTTTAGACTCCACCATCGTAGGAGGTCTTTTAGCCTCTCACCATCAAGATGTCTTCTCCTATACCCAAGTGCCTCTTTTTATCCCAAGCCCTTTACCTAAGTCGTATATCGCCGATGAAGAATCCTTGGTTAAGGCGTTCATTCCTTATCATCTCAACATTCATCCTACTTTTGAATCGTCTAAAGGATTCGATGCCTATACTGTCTTAGATCGTTATCTAGAGATGATGGAAGGACCTTATAAAGTCTTTGAGAATTCCCATTGGATCAGTAGTATCAGTCAAAGAGCCGTAAAAGAAGGCGTTGATTGCCTCGTCTATGCGAGCTTTGGGAATGCGACCTTATCCTTTGGATCCTTTCAAAGTGCTGCCGCAGAACTCTTTTGGGGTTTCCATTGGATCTCATTATGGAAAGAGCTTAAACTAAGAACCTTAAAAACAAAACAATCAAGATTAAAGATCATGCTTCCTATCCTAAGTAGTGCTTTACCTGATCGATTGGCTCAAATGATTACCCCTCAAGATCGAAAACACCTTGAAGCTCTTAACGCCATCAACCCAGACTTTTATAAGCGAATGAAAATGGATCAACGCTTTAAACATGCGTGCTACGACAATGATCAACGAAAGATCCCCATTTTAAGAAAATACCAAGCTTCGATGATGAGAGATGAAGTCTTGTCTCTGTTTGGAGCCGTGAATACCAAGATGTCTTTGATGACTGGGATCGATTGTCTCGATGCGACCTATGACAGTCGATTAATGGATCTGGTCAAGTCTTTCCCATCTTCAGCTTTTGTCCATAATGGAGTAGAACGTAGAATGGCCAGAGAAGGCTATGAAGATGTGATCCCTTTAGAAATCAGCAACAATGAGAAATATGGCTTCCAAGGCATCGATTTCATTCAACGTTTATTGCCTCATTGGTCAGAGATCCGCTTTGAGCTCAATAGCGCATTGAATCATCGCTTGATCCAACGCTATTTTGATGTGCTTAAACTAAAAAGAGCCCTTGAGCTTACCACTTATCCTGATCCCAATGATTATCTAAATCCAGAAGTTCGTCTATTGATGAGAACCTTGATTTTTTATCGATATCTACTAAAATGGGAGAAATACCCCTCATGAAGGTCTTAGCCTATGGATTGACACTGGACAGTGATTTTCCTTTAGAAGGTCTGTTGATGAGTGATGGACCAACAGATGTGAGGATCACCTTAAAAGATGGACCTTGTCTACAGAGTGAATCCCAAACCATTCATAACTCTTTAAGTGAGATCCTCTTTATCGTTCCTTTAACCGCGACTTTTAAAGTATCAGACGGGAATAAAATCGAAATCACTCGACATCATCAAGACGATGTCCGTTGTCGCATCTTTCTACTAGGTACCGTTATGACTTTGATTCTACATCAACGAGGATTCCTAGTCCTTCATGGATCCGCCATCGATCATCATGCCCAAGCTGTTATTTTTTGTGGGCCACGAGGAAGCGGTAAATCCACCATCGCAGCAGCTTATCTCAAAGAAGATTATTCGTTGATGAGCGATGATGTCTGTGCGATCCATTTTGATGAACTGGGCACTCCTTATTTGACCCCAAGTTATCCTGTTCAAAAACTTTATCAAGATGCCTCAGAATCCTTAGGTCTATCCCTGGATCATGGGATCCAAGTCCCCAATACCCCCAATAAATTCATCTATCCTGTGTCTCGCTTTTCCACCACAGCTCTTCCTTTAAAAGCCATCGTATTTATCGATATTATGCCTCGACTTCAAGTTGACAAACTTGAATTCTCCTTGTATGATGTTCATAAGTATATACTTATGGCTATGTATCGATATTCGATGATGAATGAAATTCAAAAAACTGAGAGTTTCAAGGCCATATCTAACTTGACCCACAAGGTCACTTGGATAAGCTTAAGTCATCCATCCGATTCATCCCCATTAGACCTAAAAAGAGCACTCGATGCCATCTTAACCTAAGGAGACACCATGGAAAAGAAAAACTGGACTACGCCTAACCTACAAGAATTCGACATCAAAGAGGTCACAACAAACTCCCCTGTTGGAACAAAGTATGACCATTTAGTACAACCTGGAGATCCTATCGGTAGCGATTTAAGCTAAGCATGTCTGGTCTTAAGTCTTTTACGATAAGCTTGATTTATCAAACGAAGCGCTTTTTTAGTAAAGCGCTTCTTTTTTCGTTCATTTCAAGTCTACTCAGTGGATTAGGCATCATGATGTTGATTCCCTTAATGGGTATGGTGGGTCTACAAAGTACTTCGCTTTCCCCTTTATTGGTTCCCTTATCTCATCTATGGGATGCCTTTAGTTTAGACAATCGATTGATTGCCATCTTAGGATTATTTATCCTGATCAATTTTATCTCGGCCTTGGCCTCAAAAGAAGCCGAGATCGCTACCTATAAAGTAGCGCAACACTTTACCGCCATCCTAAAGAATCAGCTTCATGAGTCCCTTATCCAAGCCCCTTATGAAACCATCACAGGCATACGAAAAGAAGACATGATCCATTTGTTTACAGTAGAGATCTCTCGACTCGCAAACGCAGGTCTTATGGCGGTAAGATTCATCACTACCAGTGTGACCTTACTGGTCACCATAGGCTTTAGTCTAAGTGTCTCTTGGCCATTTACCTTAATGGTGGTCGGTGGGGCTGCTTGTTTAACCGTAATCCTTTTCCCTTTAATCAAAAGATTCAAAGGGATAGGCTATGGGAATCTTAAAGTACTTCGCTTATTAAACCAAGATCTTCATGATCAACTCTATGGCTATAAAGAAATCAAGAACTATGGGACAGAAGATTTATCGATCACTCGTTTTAAGGCTTTATCAAACAGGATCATTGATCAATTCATGTTGTTTCATAAAACGACGGCGAATGTGGATCTCCTTTATAAACTAAGTGCTTCTCTTCTTATTGCGATCTATACCTTGATCGCGGTTAAGTTGATGGGTTTAGAAGTAGCCTCAATGGCAGTCTTGGTGGTCTTGTTTTCTAGACTATGGCCATTAACGACCAGTCTTCAAAAGAACTATCAAGAACTGATCTTATTGGTTCCTTCTTATCAGCTCTATCAAGAATCCATGACTCGTTTCGCTCAAAAGGATCTCTTAGTAAAGCCTTTAGAATCAACTCAGAGCCCTTTTAAAACATCCCTTCATCTTCATCAAGCTCAATTCAATTATCTCGCTCAAAGTAACTTTGGGATCAATGTAGATTGCACCATCAAAAAAGGTGAGATCACTGTCATCGTAGGACCTTCTGGTTCAGGAAAGACCACCTTAGCTGATGTCTTAAGCGGTCTATTACCTCTTAAACAAGGTCATTTAGAGATCGATGGGATCGATGTCTTAGCTTATGGATTGGCGTCATATCGTCGTTTATTTGCGGTCGTAGAGGCTGAAGCTTATGTGACGCATGGAACGCTTAGAGAAAATCTATCCTTGTATTCAACAGATCTTGATGAAAAACAACTCTGGGATGCCTTAGATAGAGCTCAATTAAGTGAAGTCATTAGGTCCTTTCCTTTAGGACTGGATATGATCGTTGGCGATGATGGGATCTTACTGTCTTCTGGTGAACGTCAACGTTTACTCTTAGCAAGAGCCCTTCTTCATCATCCTAAGATCTTGATCTTAGATGAAGCTACCAACGCCTTAGACGGAGCCAATGAACGACGCTTCCATGACGTCTTGGTTTCTCTTAAACAAGAAATGACCATCATCCTCATCGCTCATCGTGAAAGCGCCATGCGTTTAGCGGATCAGATCTTGGTGATGGATAAAGGTCATTTGGTTGAAAGTGGAACTTATAAAGAACTTAAATCAGATCCTCATTCTAAATTCAATCTTGTCTTAGGATCTCAATCGTAAAGTCCGATCTCTTTTAATTCTTCTAACCAAGCTTGTGCTTGGTTTTCTTTTTGTTTGATGAGTTGATATTGTTTGGTGGTTTTAAACGGATGAAGGATCCAAACCTTGGCTCGTTTGATCTGTTCGATAAAGGTCAAATCTTTAGGAAAAATCATGACCCATATTTTAGAAGAGCTTGTTTGTCTTTGTATACGACGAGCTTTTATTAAAATGCCCTGTTTCTCTAGATTCCCAAAGACACTTTCCCCACAAATCATCGTCTCCAACACATCTGTCTGATGGGATGAAACAGAGTCCTCTAAAGGTCCAATCTCAAACCATCGTCTCATCAGTGAGAAAACGACTTTCCCAAAATCATGCATATTTAATTCTTTTAGTCGATCCCTTAAAATCGTCTCATTTAGGTTCATTCTCTGATAAGCATACACAAGATCAAGAATAAAACGTAAGCCTGCCCCTGACCCATAGAGATGTTTACTTAGATGACAGAGTAGATAGATAAACAGATCCTCATCGCTCATCTTGATGGATCCATGACTTCCTAAGAGCTTCTTCGTTATCGAAGAAAAATAGGAAGCAACTTTTAGATTCACATCACTGGGATGAACCAATTTTGTATGGACTTCTAAGAAGATGCGATCTTTTTTAAAAATCCACTCATTGAGTTGTTTAGAACTTAAACTATAGCCCATTTTCTCAAGATCTCGGCTAAAGCTTTCTCGATCATTTTCCCAAAGTAAAAGATCTAGATCGCTCATACTTCGTAAATAGGGCTCAGGATAGTAGTTGGAGAGTTGATGACCTTTAAAGAAAAAATAAGGAAATTTTAAAGTATTCAGTTTTATTTCGAGCTCTTTTTGAGCTTGAGTTTGAGATACATAGCGCTGAGCACTTTCAAAATGATCTTGCCTTAAAGCTTCTAGATAAGACTCTTTGTTGAGTAGCTCTTGATTAAGCAAGGCATAATAAAGTAGGGCTGAAATACGATGAAGATGCGCCACTTTCGCCACTTCAATAGGATCCACTAAATTAAGTTGCTGAGTTGATTTAGAAAGCGATCCTTTTAAGACATCGATGATGAATCTTATCTCATTGTTCATGAGACGCCTTTTCGTTTAGTGTACTAAACAGTTGATGATACTTCAACGCCGTTATAGAGATGTCTGTAGATTGAGCTCTTTTTAGTGCGTTAAGCGAAATCTTCTTGGTTAAGCTTTCATCTTCAGATAGACCATACATCGTCTTCGCAAAGCCTTCTAGATCCTTAGGATCATAAACATAGCCATCCATCCCATGTTCGATCATGGCGGATATACCCCCCACATCATTGGCGATCACCACCAAGCCACAAGCCATGGCTTCCAGTATCACCATTGGGGTCCCCTCATAATGAGAAGGCAATAGAAAAATCGTATGAGCTCGATACACATCCGCAATCTTTCCTTGGATATCCGAAAGAAGGACCTGTTTACTTAGCTTACGTTTAGTAATTTCTTCTTTTAAAAGAGCCTCTTCTTCACCCTTCCCAACGATGGTTAAATTAAGTGGAGATGTCGTAAGCTCACAATAACGTTCATATCGATCCAATAAACCGAGTAGATTTTTCTGATGAGTCAGTCTTCCCACAAATAAGAAAGATGGTTTTGTTTTGACTTTAGAAGGTCCAAAGTTTATAAGCGGGATCCCATTAGAAATCGTCATCGTTTGTGTTGAAGGCAACGATAATTGATTCATCCCATTTAGCCGTGCTGCTTCAGACACAAAGACATACTTTTTATAGATTTTCTTACCTATGGTTTTATGAAGCTTAATCATATCTAGTTTTTGATTATGGATCACTTGAACCTTAATGATGGGGAAACCAAAACTCGCAAGGATAACCAAAGGTAGTAAGTGTTCATGATGGACCACCAAGATCTCAGGTTTAAATTCTTTGAGTTCTTTTCTTAAGATGATGCTTGCTTTTAATAGACCTTTACCTTGGGGTTTATTCAAACACTTAAAATCCAGGGCTCCAGCTTTAAAACAAGAAGGATATCTCTTCTCGATTTCACCACTGGGATCACGTGATACCGCAATGAGCTTAATCTCATCTTCGTTAGATTGAATACATAAGTCGACCACCAAAGCGGCGATTCCTCCGATTTGAAGGCCGTGGATCAAATGAACGATCTTCATTTGAGTGACCTATGTTTCGTCAATGAACACCACGCATATCGACTTGTATAAACCATAGACTTAACCCATGAGAACTTAAGTTGATCTCGATAGATGTTAAAACGCCATAAAGCAGATTTTAGTTTATTTGAACTTAAGGATTTCTTATGACGTAAACGATAAGCCAAGACTTCAGGGATGACTTCAAAATGATGGCCCTTTTGAATTAAACTAAGTGCCAATCGATAATCCTCATGAGGAGCGTTCTCAAAGATAAGATCCTTTAAAACCATCTGTTTGGCCATCAAAGTTTGAAAAAGAACACAGTTGTCTATTAAGAGACCTTCTAAGGTAATCTGAGGGGGACATTTTCTTAAGATGGGATAAGGATCATCACTTCCACTTCGATCGATAAAGTATCCTATACTGATCTCAGCTTTGGTCTCATTCATGACTTTGAGTTGACGATCTAGTTTATGATCAGGCCACTGATCATCTGAGTCTAAGAAACAGATAAAGTCTCCATGGACATAATTTAAAGCCGTATTACGGGTCATGGCGACCCCTTGATGAGGCAACTCAATGACCTTGATTCGATCATCTTTAAAGTGCTCACGAATAAACTGAGCACTATGATCTCTTGAACCATCATCCGCTATGATCAATTCCCAATGAGGATAAGTTTGATTTAAGATCGATTGGATTGAATCGGAGATGATGGAAGATCGATTATAAACAGGCATGATGATGGAGATTAAGGTCTCATTCATGACTTTTTCCTTCGACTAAGAAACAGAATGAAGCCAAGACCTAAGACAAGGTCAATGGCCCAAAACATCGCTTGAAAGCTTTCTGAAACGATCTTTATTCTAGAAATGGGTCTTAGATTAGAATCAAAGCTTTGACTGGCTTTATCGATGATGATCAAATTGATCTTGGCGTTATAGAGATCTTGTTGAGCTTTAAGATAATCCTTATCTTCCCATTTTAGTTCAGGGCTTAAGCTTGTTTCTAGAACTGCTAAATCAGTAAGACTCTTATCCAGTTGATTTTGATAGAGTTCTTTTAAGTCTATGATTTCTTTATTGAATTGATCATTCATTAAGGTGGTGACTTCTCTTGTCATTATAATGATCTCAGATTCAGAGAGACGATCCTTAGCTTCGATTTCTACCCCAAACAAGGTACTAGAATGAATCGTTACCTTAACATTAGAGACCTCTTTACCTCCAACTTTAATAAAGAGTTGACGTACTTCTATCGCATCACTGTTCAACACATCTGTCCCAGTCACCGTATTACTGTATTGGAAATAAATCATCCATTTGTTTTTTTGATAAAGCGACGGTGGCAGTAAAGCTAAAGAAGTTACCAATATAAACAACATGATAAACAAGATCATACTTCTATTTTTTCTCATGAGTGCCTCCTAAGATAACCAAGGCCATCAAAGTCATAAGGTTCCACCAAATCAACTTCTCATAGAAGATCCTAAAGACAAATCCTGATCCTAAAGATAAGATTAAAAAGATTCCTAAGGTCATATTGATCTGTCTTACCTTTAATAAATCTTTATAAGAATAGTAATACAATAAGGTTCCTAATAATCCAACCGATGAGAGCATTTCCATAAGCTCTACGTGAGAATAACTGGAGTTTAATATAAAGACCCCTTCGTTTAATAAAGGCACTGCGTAGCCTGAAAAGGCTCCTAATCCAATCCCAATAAAAGGTTGACGTAGAAATAAGATCCACGCTGAACTAAAGAGATTTAAACGATCTAATGTAGAGGCATCGATCATTGGAGAATCTGTGAAAACAAACTTAATCAAAGAAATAAAACGTCCCTCAATCGACAGAGGTCTTACCCCAACAGCCCATCGATTGATCAGATCTGTAAATTGAGGAATCCATCTAAGAATAAGCACAAAACTTCCTAGGATAAGCACCGCTAAACCTAGTGATTTAGCTAATTTTAAAGCATCCTTAACAGGATTCTTAAGCAGGATCCTTCTTATGATCCCAATCAGTATCCATAATCCAAGGTAAACATAGTACCCTCTAGATTGGGTCAATACCCCAAATCCAAAGAAGATCCCATGACCTAGCATTTTAATCCAAGGGGTAGAAAAATCGAGGTACTTCGTTTTGGATTCTGATAACCAATCGATCAACACATGAGCACAAAATCCATAAAACGCCAATAGATTAGAACTCACATAAACTAGACCAAATATCGCATCCCCTCCAAATCGAGCTAAGACTAGTCGACCATTGACCCAAACCATAGGAATAAACATCATAAAGATCAAGCCCAAATCAAATAAAATCATCATCCCAAGTTTTATCGAATTGGCTTTAGCTTTTATAGGATCCGCATAGATAAGATAAACCAATCCACTCACCAGTAAGTATAAAGCGAATCGATTGAGGGTCTCATCGATGATCATGTCTAAATAAGGACTTCCAATATGAAGGATCAGGTTTAAGCTGATCAATAAGGTAAGCGTGATCCAATGAGGTGCCAACGAGAATTTCTTCGTCGCGAAAACATAAACTACACTAAGACCTAAAGCTAAGGCTTTTAAGAACCCTACCCCAGAGAAGGCCATAAAGGTCGTCAACAAGCCAAAGACAAGCACATCGTCTAAGGTATCTAAGTGGACTTGATTTAAGAACTTAGTGAACCAAGTTCTGTTCATAGAGAAACACTTCTTTTTCTTAATCTATAAATGATCATCCCATTAAGCAGTGTCCCAATGATCAGTAAAGCGATCGCACTGATCCCTAAAGAAATCCAGCGATCTTCAACGTAAAAATTAACACACTCTTCTTGTGTCTTCGATTGGATATTCATTAAGATGGTTTCATAATTCTTGATTCGGGTTTCGTAATTTGAAACTCGACGTTGTAGGACGATCAAGCTTTGTTTTGATTTATAGTCTTGAATTAAAAGAAGTTGATCTTCTGGAATGGTTTGATTGAGTTCTTCAATCAAGCTCAACGAGTTGGCGTATTCATCTTTTATTCTTTGAGTGATAAAGATCTGAGTACGATAGAAGATGTCTACTTCTTCTTTAAAACGTTGGATAACCTTAGCTACCACGGCTTTTGATAAGGGGGTCTCATTTTGATCATCATTTATAAAACGAAGTAAGATATAATCCTCCAGATTAGGCGATACCACCAAATACGACGATGATTCATCAGAATTTAAAAGTTCAAATCGAACAGGAATTAAGATCGTCTGGATGTCTTGAAGAGGAACCCCTTTTAATAGAGGTCCAAACTCATACACCAGTTGATATCGAGGTTCAGACAGTCTAGGGATAAACCCAAAAGAAAGCACGGAACCTAAAAGAAAGCTCATTAAGATGAAAGCTCGTAAAGGCGATTTAAGTTTTAGTTTAATTTTAGGAGCAATCATTTTATCGCTCAAAACTGATGCCTAGTTCTTTCAAGTTCTCTAGCTCAGTTTTATAGACTTCTTCCAACTGTTTTCTTATTTGAGGATCCATTGGTTTAGAGGTATAGAAATGACCCATGACCCATGAGCCTATCATCGATCTAAACTTGGATTTAGGAAGTATTCGTTTAAGAAATCTGGTCCCAATAAAATCGATGTGTAGGTAACGTAAGAATTC
>CAZXTB010000015.1:0-8778 GCA_964643535.1 uncultured Erysipelotrichaceae bacterium
GTGGATCCATTGGTTTCGAGGTATAGAAATGATCCATGACCCAAGAGCCAATCATCGATCTAAACTTAGATTTAGGAAGTATTCGTTTAAGCAATCTTGTCCCTATAAAATCGATGTGTAGGTATCGTAAGAATTCATTCTTAGGAATACCGCCTGCGTTTTCATGTTCAGCCTTTAAAGCCTCAAAAGGAGCGAGTTCTAAGAAATCCGCCAAGACTATTTTTAGTGCCTCTTGTTTTCTTACGAGATCAAACTTAAGAATCAAAACCTTATCTTTCCCAAAGATGGATTGATAACGTTTTATTGCTTCTGAGTAAAAGCCCTGTTTAATCAAATCGACTTGATTGTTATCGATGGGGTTCTTTATAAACTGTTCAAAACTTAGATGAGTAGCCCCATCTTTTCTCAGCATCTTATAGTGAGAGTATAGTCGATCTACAGGATGACGTAAAACGATGATGATCTTAGAGTCTGGGTTATAGTCATAGATCCTTTGAGCGCTTTTCTCAAAGTAAAGATAATATACAGAAGAATCAATAAGATACTTTTGATCGACAGCTGCTTTATAGTTCTCAAGGTAACGCTCTTCACTAAATGCGACGCGCTTACTCAACTCCTTATGAGGTTTGAATTCCTCTTTAGCGAAATAATGCGGTTCTTTAATGGGTCCCGCAAAGACATCAGGATGTGAAGCTAGGATCTTATGAATCGTAGAGGTTCCACTTTTAGCGGCCCCCACCATAAATAAATTTACTTTTCTTTGACTCATAAAGAAGGCTCCTTGTGCTTTTTTGATAGACGCATTAAGCCTTTTATTAAACCATAAGCTCTGGTCAAATCAAAGACAAGTATAAGATACAGGGTTAAAGGGATTTCCGCAAGATGTTTAAAGGGCCTTTTCGCAACTTGGATTTGAAACAAGAATCGTATCGATAACCAAATCATCAACGAAACAAGCCCTAAGCCCAAGTTTAAGCATCCACCGACGATGACGATAAGTAGAGTTAAGATCTCAAAACCGACGAAGATGAATTTGGCTCTTGCTTGACCTATTACCACATTATCAGAAGTATAAGAGATCCACTTTCTAAGTATAGCCTTTGTAGATTGGGGAAAATGTCGATAATATGCCAACGCATTTGAATACCCTTCGTCGAGTTTTAGGTGATCTATTTTCTGGAAGAACTCTAAATCTTCCCCAGAGTGGACTGACTCATTAAGTCCTCCAATATCCCAATATTTTGTTTTCGTGATAAGAAAATTATTCGTATCTCTTCTACTGTAATTGGCCCTCACAAAAGATCTTAAATAAGATCGTTCAAAAAGAGTCTTAGGGTCATAACTTAACTTACCCCAAACGATATCCACTTTCTGTTCTGTTCTTACTTTTAATACCTTCTCAAACCACGCTTCTTCACAATAAACACCCGCATCTATAAAGACAAGCTCTTCATACAGGGCAGCTTTTGCCCCAATGTTTCTTGCTTTTCCAGCGTAAGTCTTTTGCGTCTGTTTTAAGATTCGAACTGGATAATGTGCCTTACGGGCACATTCAAGTACTTCATTGGTGGTTAATTCATTAGGAGATGAATCCACGATGATGAGCTCTGGATTAATCTTCGCCTGGTGTATGGCTAAAAAGAGCGCATTTAAAGAACTCGCGATGGATTTCTCTTCTTGATAGGTAGGCATAATGATGGAATAACTCATGATTCACTCTTACTAAGGAAGCCAAAAAGGATTGTTTTTAAGATAACGAAAAGATCCATTGTAAAGCTCCAGTTTTCTATATAGTAAAGATCATATTTGATGCGTTGATCAACTGAAGTATCTCCTCGAAAGCCGTTGATTTGAGCTAAGCCTGTAATCCCAGGCCTTACGCGATGTTTTAAGCGATACTTAGGAATCTCTGAACTAAATTGTTCAACATACTTAGGACGCTCTGGACGAGGTCCCACAACGCTCATATCGCCTTTTAACACATTATAAAACTGAGGGATCTCATCTAAGCTTGTCTTACGAAGGATCCTTCCTAAAGGGGTGATACGCACTTCAGATTTAGAGCTCCACGCTTCTTCACCAGAAGCCATTCTCATCGATCTAAACTTAATCATCGTAAAGGGTTTATTATGACGCCCTATTCTTTCTTGTTTATAGAATACGGGTCCTGGTGAACTTAGTTTAACCAAGATTCCCAATAAGACATAAAGCCAAGACAAACCCACAAGAACCATCAACGAGAAGATAAAATCAAAAGATCTTTTTATACTTCTGTTCAGTAGGAAATCCAAAGGAGTAGAACTGGTGTTGATAAACAAGACATTCCCTATACTGTCAAAATGAAGATTCTTCGTTAAGTAACGTTGATAATCAGGAATAATCGAAGCTCTTACTCCACCTTTATCACAGGCTTCTATGAGACTTCTTAGTTGATCGTACTCATTGGTCTCAATCGCAATGACCACTTCAGAGATGCCTGGATGTTCACTCAATAAGGTACTGAGTTGATCATAGGTTCCACTAGGAATCATTTCAGGATACCGCTCATCAGCTTGTCCTAAGATGTGTTTAACGATGTGTCCAAAACGAAGGTTTTCTTTGACGGTAGTGACATACTCCGAAGATAAGGCATTGATCCCACATAAGACGATCTCATTACGTAAAAGTCCCGCATGGACAAAGGTCTGTATGATCTTACGATTCATGACCAACAAGATTACTTGTAGGACTAAGAAAATAGTCGCACTTCTAAGTAAAGGTCCCACGATTTGAGAAGGGATCAAGGTTCCAGTAAAGCACACATACACCGTTAAACTAGAAAAGATACTCGCCAACAGTACCTTAGAATATTCATCATAGATCTTAATAAAAAGGGTCTCATTATAGAGCCTTTCAAAGGCTTGAGTCAACACATGAACCAAAGCCCCTGTCCCAAAGATCAACAAAGCCAATGAGCTTTGAATAGAATAAGTTTGTATACTCGACATAAATCCAATCGAAAAAGATCCCATAAAAATGAGCATATCGATCAAGATTCGAATCAGTCTAAAAATCTGATATCGTTGACGGTTCATCTTGAGCTCTCTTTATCTGTTATCTTTATCATACAACACTCCACTACAGTTTTTTCAAGATCAATTCCATCACTTGATCTGTGGAAGCCTCGATACTTAAGGTACCTGAATCACTTACCAAGTCTGGATGAAGTGGAACTTCATAAGGACTAGAAATCCCTGTGAAATTAGAAATCTCACCGTTTCTTGCCTTCTTATAGAGACCTTTAGGATCTCTAGCTTCACAGATCTCTAAAGATGTATTCACATAGATCTCAATGTAGGCATCGCCGATAATCGTAGAAGCGTTTTGTCGATCTTCTTCATAGGGCGATATAAACGAAGTCAATACGATCAAACCAGCCTCATTCATCAACTTAGCGACTTCTGCGACCCGTCTTATGTTTTCTACTCGATCTACCTCTTCAAAGCCAAGGTTCTTATTCAAGCCTCGTCTTACGTTATCCCCATCTAAAAGCATCGTATGTTTACCCATCGCCACCAAGCGTTTCTCAACCTCATTGGCCAGAGTCGACTTTCCTGATCCGGATAGACCTGTAAACCAAAGCGTTAAAGGTTTCTGACCTTTTTGAAGGGCTCTGATGTCTCGAGTAATGTCGGAAGCTTGGTAGGCAATATCGGTTGATCTTCTCATCGATCGTTCAATGGTTCCACACGCAGAAGTCATATGTGATACACGGTCGACTAAGATAAGTGCTCCTAAAGCTCTTCGATGAGAGAACACATCAAAAACCAAAGGCTCTGAAACAGAGATCTCGACGATCCCAATTTCATTTTTGAGTAGTTTATCAGTAGCGATATGTGCCCCTGTATGAATATCAACTTTATACTTAATGGCCATCACAATGGCTGGTAAAGACTTCGTCCCTACTTGGATCAAATAATTACGTCCTGTGACCAGTTCATTATCATCCATCCACAATAAGTTCGCTGTGATCAGATCTGAAGCAATGAGATCATTGTTGACACATAAAACACAGCCTCTTGAGACATCCACTTCTTTATCTAAAGTCAAGGTTACAGGTTGACCCGCAAAGGCCTTCTTAACCTGTTTATCTCCCACATAGATCTCTTTTACTTTCGCACTTTCTTGAGAAGGTAAAACCGTAATCTCGGTTCCTTGTGTAATCTCCCCTGTTTCGATTTGACCTTGAAATCCTCTAAAGCGTTGATTGGGTCGACTAACACGTTGAACAGGCATCACAAAGCCCAATAGACTGATGTCTTCTGAAACATCGATCTTTTCTAAATAGGTCAATAAAGGATCCCCTTTATACCAAGCCATATTCAATGATTTATGGGTAACATTATCGCCTAAAGTCGCACTGACCGGCATGGCTTGAAGAGAATGAACAGTATGAGTCGCCATTAAACGTAAGAAATCGTGTTTGATCTCTTCAAAACGATCTTCACTATAACCAACAAGATCCATTTTATTGACAGCTAAAACGAAGTGCTTTATCCCCATCATTGAACAAATATAAACATGTCTTTTGGTTTGAGATAAGACCCCTTGGGTCGCATCGACTAAGATGATGGCCAAATCCGCAAACGAAGCTCCTACTGCCATATTGCGAGTGTATTGTTCATGACCTGGGGTATCTGCGACGATAAACGAACGTTCTTCTGTGTTGAAATAACGATAAGCCACATCGATGGTGATGCCTTGTTCACGCTCCGCCATCAAACCATCCAAGAGTAAAGAATAATCCAATTCTCCATCTCTACTTCCCGCTTTAGAATCTAATTCTAGGCTTCGTTTTTGATCAGCATAGATCAACTTCGCATCATAAAGCATATGCCCAATCAGTGTACTCTTCCCATCATCGACACTTCCACAGGTGATAAATTTTAAATAGCTTTTCATTAAAAGTAACCCTCACGTTTACGTTTCTCCATCGATCCAGCTTGTTCATGATCGATGACTCGACTCGTTCTTTCTGAGGAGACTGCCCCTAAGACTTCAGCCGTGATGCTTTCTAAAGTATCGGCTTCAGATTCAACCCCACCTGTTAGTGGATAACATCCCAAGGTTCTAAATCTTACCTTCTTCATCTGTATGGTTTCGTTAGGACGAAGCTTCAAACGATCATCATCGACTAAGATGATATTCCCATCACGATAGACAACGGGCCTTTCTTTTGCGAAATACAAGGGAACGATTTCGATCTTCTCTTGAGCGATGTATTGCCAGATGTCTTTCTCTGTCCAATTGGACAAAGGAAAGACACGAATGGATTCGCCTTTGTTTATTTTTGTATTAAACTGTTTCCACATTTCAGGTCGTTGATTCTTAGGATTCCATGCATGGGCAGAGTTTCTAAACGAGAAGATCCTCTCTTTAGCACGAGACTTCTCTTCATCTCGTCTTCCTCCCCCAAAAGCGGCCGTAAATCCATACAGATCCAAAGCCATCTTAAGCGCTTCTGTTTTCATGATGTCGGTATAAGAAGAACCATGATCAAAGGGATTGATGCCTTGTCTTAAGCCTTCTTGATTGGTATAAACTAAGATCTCTATCCCATATTTATTCTTCACTTTTTCTCTAAAATCGATCATCTCTTTAAACTTCCAAGTCGTATCGATGTGTAGAAAAGGGAAAGGAGGTTTCTCTGGATAAAAAGCTTTCAGGGCTAGATGAAGCATCACTGAACTATCTTTGCCTATACTATAAAGCATCACTGGTTTTTCGCACTCAGCCGCCACTTCACGTAAAATATAGATGGCTTCTGCTTCCAATTGATCCAAGTGTGTCAATTCGTTCATAGAGATCCTCCTTAAGTTCAACAAGGCACTGGCTACTCAACTTAGTCTATGATTTTATAAAAAGTCTTATTAAATTTCGAAGAGATCAAATACCATTTATTAGAATTTTATCCCCGCCAAATACATATACTATATTAACATACATTTAAGACCTTGAGACCTGTTTGTCCAGCCTAATCCTTTAAAAAATAGATAAAACAATGCATTATCCAGGGGATGATTCCTTTATTATAAGGGCTTAGAATCTCATAAAATAAAACCACTTCCGTTTAGTGAAGTGGTTCATAAGATGAATGAAGTAGTGAATCGACAAAGCCTATTTGTTTGCCTTCGCGGCGTCTTCTGAGAGGATCTTGATGATGTGTGATCTACGATCAGATTCTGAGTAATCATCCCACTTCTCATCGGTCATTTTTAGTGTGATCATCGTTGATCCACATTGTGGACAAATCGCTTTATCTTTATGTTTGATTGCCCAAATCGTTTGACAACTCTTACAGCCATACATGTCTTTCATAGTGCTCCCTTAATCTCTTCGTTTTGTACAATCCTTATTTAACAACTTTTCTTCTCTTGTGACAAGTGATAAATGAGAGAATCAATGATTATTCTTAAGGGCTTTTTTTCTTTCACTGTTGATCTTGTGTTGATCTGATAGCGCATAGAAGGCATAGAAACAAAAACCAGCAGGGATAAGTAAGATCAACATCGTCAAGATGAACTTGAAGCCACTATCAAGATAACTGAACCCTGCCAATAAGGCTAAGAAGCGATTGTTAAAACGATAAGCCAAAACATTTAAAAGAAAACCAGGCGCAATAATCACCATAAAAACTACCAATGATATTAGCATATGTACTATAGGTGTCTCTCCTTGATTCAAGAACTGATGTAGCATTACATAAGCATAAAGGAGTCCACCCGTGATCAGTGCATAACGAAGGGCTGTTTTCCCATCCATACCTATCTCCTGTCAAAAGCGTTGTTTAGTTGGTTAATCTTTTTAATTTATAGGTATCATATCATACTCATAAAAAAAGACACCATCAACACTTTGTTGAATAGGATGTCTTATCCCTAGAGAATCTTAAACATCGATTAGGGAAGCTTAAAATAGGTATAGGCTAGAATAGAAGCAGGAACCAACATCATCAAGCTCATTGGGAACTGTGTCAACGCAGAAAGTACGCATAGAATGGTAGATCCTATAATGAATCCTTGTTTTTTCTTTATGATGGCCAATAGATTAAAGATAAAAGCCCCCATCAAAAAGATTGAATGCAATAGATAAGGTCTAATACTGGTAAGTAGATCATTCATATCGATATTCGTAATCCCAACGGTTTTCAAATAGGCAATATAAACGATGATTAATATGAAAGATAAAACCAAGAAATTCTTTCTGTTCATGGACTTCCTCACAGCCTCAATAAGGCTCTTTATATCTTCATTTTACATCATAAGGTCTTTTTTTGGACACTTAAACCACTAAATTCATTTTGAGTGATACACTATAGTCATTAGAAGAGGTACCTATGGATCCTTTACAAATCTTAACGCTTTTACTACTCTTAGTCATCTTGGTTTTAGTTACAATATCTTTATTCGCTAAACGTAAAGATTCGCTTTCTAGCGATCTTAAATCACTTAGAAATGAACTATCCAATGAGAATCAACGAACCATCAAAACCTTTAATGATGTCTTTGTGTCGTCCAATCAAAGCACCAATGCGGTCATTGATAAGCGTTTATATGAATTGACCAGTCTACTTCATAACAATCAACTAGGTCTCAATAAAACAGTCTCAGATTCTCTTCAACAGATTCAGACCTTACTCAACAATCATGCGATCCAAAATGAACAGAAGCTCAATCAAATCAGAGAGACCGTTGAGAAACGTCTACAGTTCCTTCAAGAAGAGAATAGTAAGAAACTCGATGAGATGAGAATGACCGTCGATGAGAAACTTCAAAAGACCCTAGAAGAACGTATCTCTCAATCCTTTAAACAAGTCACTGAACAATTGGAATCGGTCTATAAGAGCCTAGGCGAAATGAAAAACATCGGTCTTGAAGTAGGAGACCTTAAAAAAGTATTGTCTAACGTGAAGACGAAAGGCATCTTAGGTGAGATCCAATTGGGTGCCATCTTAGAACAGATCCTTTCTCCTGAACAATACGTCAGAGATACCGCGACTTATCCTGGATCTAGAGATCGTGTTGAATTCGCCGTTAAACTACCGGGAGATGAGCGTGGTCATGTCTTGCTTCCCATCGATTCTAAATTCCCAACCGAAGATTTCGTTAAACTGATGGATGCCTATGACGCAGGAGATAAGACCTTGGTTGATTTCCACTTAAAAGCACTTGAAGCCAACATTCGTAAGTTCGCCAAAGACATTCACGACAAGTACATCAAGATTCCTTATACCACAGAATTTGGGATCCTCTTTCTACCCACGGAAGGCCTCTATGCGGAAGTCGTTAGAGGAGGTATGGTTGAAGCCCTTCAACGTGATTATCAAATCAACATCGCAGGACCTACCACCATGGCAGCCTTACTCAACAGTCTACAAATGGGCTTTAAGACCTTAGCTATTCAGAAAAGAAGTGGTGAAGTATGGAGTATCTTATCTTCCGTTAAAACAGAATTCCAAGAGTTCGGCAATGTCCTACAAAGCGCTCAAGACAAGCTCACCAAGACTGGAGAAGAACTCGATAAACTGGTTGGGGTCAGAACCCGTCAGATCAACAAGAAGCTCAAAGATGTTTCTGTGTTGGATGCCGGGAAGTCTCAGTTGCTTGAAGAAGATGATGACGAGAAAGAGTAAAACATTTTACTCTTTTTTTTTTTTTTTTTTTTAATCTATTAACAATCACATTTATCATTGTATTATTGTATTATATGCTTAATACATTTATACAAAGGAGTACTCAT
>CAZXTB010000015.1:8788-12840 GCA_964643535.1 uncultured Erysipelotrichaceae bacterium
CCAAGGCTTGCGTGGTATTAAAGTCATCGGAAATACTGTCCATAAATTCCTTTTCTTTTGCCAGGAGCTTGTTCAGCGAATCCTCTTCGTTCCAAAGTTTTTTATACTCTTGGTACTCGTTGGTGACTTTGGCGAGTTTCATTTTCAAGTCCTGATTCTCAATCTTCAAATCATTAATCTCATCAAAAAACAGATCGCAACTTCCGTTTTTAATCCAGGACAGCTCTTAGAATCCGTAAGAGATCTCGCCATGATCTACCAAGTCAATCCCAATACCGTTCAAAGAGCTCTCAGTGAACTAGAACGAGAAGGATTGGTTCGTAGTGAAAGAACCATCGGAAGATACATCACCAAAGACGAAGCAGCCATCGCTCAGTTGCATCAAGACCTCGTTGATGAAGCCACAAGCACCTACATCAACAGTGTCCTAGAATTACATATGAGTCCAGAATCGATCATAAGCGCGGTCAAAAGCCGCTTGAAAGGAGACAAAACATGATTGAAATCAAAAACGTAACCAAGACCTATGATGGGAAACCTGCCTTGATCAATGTCAACCTTTCCCTTCAAGCTGGAAAGATCATTGGTTTATTGGGCCCTAATGGATCAGGTAAAACAACCTTAATTAAAATCTTAAACGGCCTACTCAGAGATTATAAAGGTGAGATCCTCATCGATGGGAATCCTGTCAACGAGATTTCTAAATCCTTGGTATCTTATCTACCAGATCGTAACTATTTACCCAATTGGACCAACGCCGAAGGCGCCATCAAAATCTTCAAAGATCTCTACCAAGACTTCGATGAGGAAAAGATGAGAAGTTTATTCGCAAAGCTCAATCTCGATCCTAAACAACCCTTAAAGAAAATGTCCAAAGGGATGAAAGAGAAGTTTCAATTGGCACTTGTAATGAGTCGTAATGCGAAGATCTACATCCTCGATGAACCCATCGGAGGCGTCGATCCTGCCGCACGTGAATTAATTCTTAAAACGATCTTAGAGAATTATGCGCCTGAATCTTTGGTGCTGATCTCTACCCACTTGATCGCAGACATCGAACAGATCTTTGATTCTGTCATCTTCTTAAAAGAAGGTCAAGTCGTCTTATTTGATGACGTTGATACGATTAGACAAACACAAGGTAAATCCATAGAAGAATACTTCAAGGAGGTCTTCAGATGTTAATTAAATCGATTAAGCACGATCTATTATCGACGTATAGAGACTTCTTAAGTGTCTATTCAGCCCTCTTGGTCATTGCCCTAATAGGACCTTTCATCGTTAATTCTGGCGTTGAATGGATGATCGCAATTCTTTTCTTAGGTATCTTTGGTTTCAGTGTTGCGACCTTCGTCATTACCTTCCTCACCATCATTCGTTTATACAACAGACGGTTATTCTCCGCTGAAGGCTATTTGACTTTGACCCTTCCAGTGAAGACCTCAACCACCATCATTGCGAAAGTGGTCACTGGTTTCATTTGGTCAACTTTAACAGTTATCGTATTTGGGATCTCTATGCTTATCTTTGGCTTGATCTATTATTGGACCAATGATGTGTTCAATTCGATAGACTATCTTGCCTTATTGGATTTCCTAAAAATGATCAATGATACAGGTGCTGTGTGGACAGCAGTTCAATCCATCATCGTCGCTTTACCACTTACAATCATTGATTCAATCTATAGTTTGGTTTTGTTGGTCTTCGTTATGACCCTCATCAATACTTCATTTATTAAGAAATATAAAGTTCCTGTAGGGATCGCCATCTATATGGTCATCAGTGGACTTCTAAGTACAGTCTTAGGCCTCTTCCATGGGGCAGCCTTCATCTTCTCCACAGGAGATCCTATGTTTATTACAGGTCCCTTTGATCTATTGACCAATTTCGGTTATTCGATCAACTGGGTCAGTTATGCGATTCAGTTCATAGGAATGGTCGTTTATATCGCTGGTTTAGGTTACGGTTCTTGGTGGTTATTGGAACACAAATTAGAATTAGAATAAACAAAAGGAGTTCATCGAACTCCTTTTTCTTACTTATAAGGTTTTAGCGGTATAGACTTCACCGAAGGTATCCACAGTAACGCTTGTCATGACTTGGTTTTCCTTAGGTTTATCTTGAGATCCAGTAGACACAGCCGCAATACGATCGACTTCTTCTAATCCAGTCAATACTTTCCCAAAGGCCGCATATTGACCATCTAAATGACTTGAGTCTTTATGCATGATGAAGAACTGAGATCCAGCTGAATCAGGATGTCCACTACGAGCCATCGAAATGACCCCACGTGTATGTTTCAAATCATTATAGACTGAGTTACCTAAGAATTCGCCTTTGATGCGATAACCTGGTCCTCCAGTTCCCTTTCCTTCAGGATCTCCACCTTGGATCATAAATCCAGGAATGACTCTATGAAAGATGAGCCCATTATAGAATCCTTTTTGAATCAAGGATACAAAATTCGCGACTGTAATCGGGGCAATACTTGGATACAACTCTAAGGTAATGGCTTGACCACTTCCCATGGTAATCGTTACGATTGGGTTCTTCATGTTTAATTCTCCTATTTGTGCTACCTTATGATACCCAAAGCGACCGATAAATACAAGCCTTAAGGTTTTATGATACACTTATTTTATTGAGGTGAATCTATGAAAGTCACACACGCATTGACGCTTACGCGTCATCCAATCTTGGTATCTGATCCCAAGATGATTCAATATTTGATTGGGGCTCATTTTGAGGTAGGCGAAAGATTCTTAGCGCTTCTTCTACAAGATAACGAAGTGACCCTCTTTTTAAACAAGCTGTTTCCTTATGAGAATCCTGAGATAAAGATTGTTCGTTTTAGTGATGAAGAAGATCCCATCGAACGCTTTGAGAAGCACTGGAATAAGGATACTTTAAAAGTAGATCATAACTTAGCGAGTGGATTTCTATTAAGACTGATGAAACTTCAACCTTTAGCGGATTATCATTTAGAGTCGACGATGGATCAACTACGATCCATCAAAGATGAAGATGAGATTCTTCTTATGAGAGAAGCCAGTCGTTTAAACGATGAAGTCATGGGTCAAGTCCCTGCCTTATTAAAAGTTGGTGTCTTAGAAAGCGAAGTAGCTTCTAAGATCGTAGATCTGTTTAAACAACACTCAGATGGGATCAGTTTTAAACCCATCGTTGCTTTTGGGGATCATGCCTCTGATCCACACGCAGTTCCTGAAGATCGTGCCCTTAAAGCCAATGAAGCCATTGTGGTCGATATGGGATGTATATTCAAAGGCTATTGTTCAGATATGACCAGGACCTTCTTTATTGGCCATAACTCAATGAAAGAGGCATACGAGACTGTTCTTAAAGCGAATAGAGCTGCCATTAAGAAGGTTAAACCAGGGGTATCTCTAAGTGAGATTGATAAAGCAGCTCGATCTGTGATCGAAGATGCGGGTTATGGATCATACTTCATTCATAGAACAGGTCATGGGATAGGATCTTCTGTTCATGAGCCTTATCCTGTCTCTTCAGAATCACAAGTAATCTGTAGAGAAGGGATGATCTTCTCGATTGAACCTGGAATCTATCTTCCTGGGGTTGGTGGTATTAGAATAGAAGATCTAGTCTTGGTAACCAAGGATGGGGTTGAAGTCTTAAACACTTATCCTAAAGATCAAGAAATCATTATCCCATAAAAAAATACCGGCCTAAATTGGGGGAAGAGCCGGTATACCCTCAGTAAGTTAAAAATGGGTGGGGGATATCTTACTGAAGGTGGAACTTTCGTTCCTACTTAATATTATAAATGATTATTTTTAAAAGTATAGTAAAATGACACTTATAGTGTGCAATTTAAGATGAAACTCCTTTCACATTGCGAATTATCCCCTTAAAATCAAAGTATTCGCTACTATCCTTACAACTTAACTTTGTATTTGTTATCTCATAAAAAAAGGAACTTTTCATTAAGAAGAGTTCCTTTTAATAAACTTAAATCAAAGACTTAAGATATGCATAAATAAATTCATCTAGGCTTCCATCCATGACTTTCTGGA
>CAZXTB010000015.1:12850-13125 GCA_964643535.1 uncultured Erysipelotrichaceae bacterium
GATGAAACTCCTTTCACATTACAATTAATCCCCTAAAAATCGAAGTTTATGCCTAAATCCTTACAACCTTACTAAGTATTAGTTATGTCACAAAAAAGGAACTTTTCATTAAAAGAGTTCCTTTTTATAATCTTAAATCAAAGACTTAAGATAAGCATAAATAAACTCATCAAGACTTCCATCCATAACTTTCTGAAGGTTGCCTTCTTCATAGCCTGTACGATGATCCTTGACCAAGGTATAAGGCATAAAGGTATAGGATCTGATCTGAGAGC
>CAZXTB010000016.1:0-8134 GCA_964643535.1 uncultured Erysipelotrichaceae bacterium
AAGCCGATACCTAAGTGATTGCCTACATTGTTGTTTTTCACATCTACAAATCTTTTCGTCATTGCTTGACTTTGAAAGCATGTAAATATGAACTGCAGGATCCATAGGCCAACCACTAAGATCACTAAACCCAAGTAATCCAACTTTTATTCCCTCCTCTCTTAGGAAATGGCAACTTAAAGCTTGAAAGCGCTTCAGATGCCCTCTTGTCGCTTATATTAAAGTAATCTGTAAGCGGTGTCAATTGAGATAAGCCCATAAACGATGAACCTTCACATTTGTGAATTTAACTCACTTCATCACTTAAACGCTCACACAATTCACACAAAGCGTCACATATGTTATATTTTACTATATAAATTGACAATCGTTCAAACTATCGACTATTATCTACTTGAAACATTTACAAAATCAGTAAAATGCGACAAGGAGAACACATGACGATTTATCAACAACTAAATGAAAGAGAATTAAGTAACAACCCAATCAGAGTCGGAGTCATCGGCGCTGGACAGATGGGATTTGGGATGATTTCACAGATCGCGACCATTCCAGGGATGACCGTTGGAGGCATCAGCGACATCCGTTTAGAAAGTGCCCAGAAAGCAAAAGAAGCTTACTTAGCCGCCTCTGCTAAACCAAATAGTGTACTGGCTTCTACCAGTTATAGAGAAGTCATCAATTCACCAGAAGTCGATGTCGTCGTTGATGCGACAGGTGTTCCTGAAGTTGGAGCCAAGATCTGTATGGAATGTTTATTGGCTAAAAAACATGTCGTCTTGTTAAATGTTGAAATCGATATTACGATTGGTACCTTAATGTATAACATGTTTAAATCTGCTGGGCTTGTTTATTCAGGGTCCGACGGAGATGAACCTGCTTCTACCTTTGAACTTTATTCCTTTGCTAAAGCTATGGGCTTTGAAGTCTTAGTCGCTGGTAAAGGTAAAAACAATAAACTACGCACCAATGCGAATCCGGATACTGTAGCTGATGAAGCTAAAGCCAGAGGCGTAGCGCCTCATATGTTGGCGTCGTTTGCGGATGGAACCAAGACGATGGCTGAAATGACCTTACTTTCCAATGCTTGTGGATTTAAGGCTGATATTACGGGAATGCATGGGGTTTCTGGTCATCTAAAAGAAACCGTTGCTCAACTTCGTTTGAAGTCTGAAGGCGGGGTTCTTAATAGTTACGGTGTTGTTGAATACGTAGATGGATTAGCACCAGGTGTCTTCGTTATCGTCAAAGGTAAATCCAAAGGCGTTATCGATCAAATGAACTACATGATGAAAGTCGAAAATGATCATCAGATCTTATATAGACCTTATCACTTGGGTTCCTTAGAAACACCGTTTACCATCGCCAAAGCAGTTCTCAATCATGAATTCTCAATTGCGCCTTTAGCGGGTCCTACTTCTGACACTGTCTGTGTTGCGAAGAAAGACATCAAAGCTGGTGATCCAATCGATGGAATCGGTGGATACTGCGTTCGTGGGGTCATTGAATCTCATGTCGTCACCAAAGAAAAGAAATACATCCCTATTGGTTTAATCGCTGGTAAAGTCTTCGCTAAACGTGATATCGCCAATGGAGCCTTCGTTACTGAAGACGATATCCAATTGGATACCAATACCACCGTTTGGAAACTTCGTAAGCTTCAAGACGAAATCTACGGGTAACTCATGAGCACCATTAAGTCCACCGTTTTAGAAATAGGTGAAATGGCCTATTTCGAAGATTATCCTATATTGATCTTGTTTAATAAAACAGCTCCAGATGGGATAAGAGAAATCTCAGTCATTCATGAATTCCAAACAGAGCCCAATGAAGCAATGCTTAAAAAAGGTTCTAAGATCTTGATGGGTGGCACAGCCTATACCGTAGAAGACATCGGTTATGTGGCCAATAAGACCCTGTATGAACTAGGACATCTCTCGATGTATTTCAAACTTGAAGAAGGCGCTGAACTATTACCTGGTTCTGCCCTACTTAGTCCTAATAAAGTGCCTCAGCTTAAAGCTGGAGATGTGATTACTTTTATCAAATAAACCAAGATGAACCTTAATCGGTTCATCTTTTTTATAAGTTAATCTAGGCTTAATATAGACTTTGCTAAACTGTCTACGGTGCGATTTACCAGAAGGAACTATATGAAAAAAACAGTGTTAAGTTTATTGATTGGTTTATTGGTTTTAAGTGGATGTGCTAAAGCAGCTTATGATAAGGAAGATCTCGACAAAGTCGTCTTGGCGATCAAAGAGGTTTATGGGGAAAACTATTATCCTTCTAGTCCAATGGATGCAACTTTACTCGAAGAAATCGTAAAAGTTAAAGCAGAAGATGTAATCGAGTTTTACGCAGAAGGGCCTTTGATGAGTATGCAGGTAGATACATTGATCGTCATCGTGGCTAAAGAAGGCAAAGTCCAAGACGTTAAGAAAGCTTTAGAAGATTATAAATACTACCTTGAAAATGATGCCTTTAACTATCCTATGAATATGCCCAAAGTCAATGCGTCCCAAGTGGTCGTAAAAGGAAACATCGTCGCTTTTGTCTTGTTGGGTAAATATGATGATCGAACCGAAGCCAGCGAAGAAGAATACGCAGACTACGCAGAAGCACAGGTTCAGTTGGGTGTTGATGCCTTACTTGAAGCTCTAAAATAATCATGGTTTTTTCTAGTTTGCTCTTTGTATTAAAGTTTTTACCAATTGCCTTGTTTTTGATGTGGATTACCCCTAAACGATACAAGAATGCAATGTTGTTGCTCTTGAGTCTTGTTTTTTATACCTGGGGTGAAGTACGCTATGTCATCATTATGTTTGTCTCGATTGCGATTGACTATACATGTTCAAATGGAATAGAGAATCATAGAGATGATCCTAAAAAGACTAAGATGTATTTACTTCTCTCTGTATTCGGAAATCTATCCATCTTATTCTTTTTTAAATACACGGATTTTACGATTACTCTATTAAACGATGCCTTTCATACACAGATAGGTCTATTAAACTTAACTCTTCCTTTAGGAATCAGTTTCTATACCTTTCAAACCATGTCTTATACGATCGATGTGTATCGTGGACATCTAAAGGCTGATCGTAACTTGATCGACTTTGGGGCCTTCGTATGCTTGTTTCCTCAGCTTATCGCGGGTCCCATCGTTACGTATGGACAAATCGCCAAGGAACTCAAAAAGCGTGTTATTACGCTTGATAAGTTTTCAGAGGGCGTAAGAATCTTCATCGTTGGTTTAGCTTCTAAGCTTCTTCTCGCCAATAGCATTGGCTTATTATGGGATGATGTCTTGAGTCTAGGGCCATCTCGTATCTCTACGCCTTTGGCTTGGATAGGTTTGGTTGCTTTTGGATTTCAAATTTATTTCGACTTCAGTGGATACTCACTGATGGCCATTGGGATGGGCAAGATGCTAGGTTTTGAGTTCCCTGATAACTTTAATTATCCTTATATCTCATTAAGTATGACTGAGTTTTGGAAGCGTTGGCATATGACTTTAGGCTCATGGTTTAGAGAGTATGTCTATATTCCCTTAGGTGGAAATCGTAAAGGACCAGCAAGACAATTACTTAACCTGTTTATCGTTTGGTTTTTGACGGGCTTGTGGCATGGAGCCTCCATCAATTTTATCTTGTGGGGACTTTATTTCTTTGTCTTACTTTCTAGTGAGAAACTCTTTCTATTAAAGGTTTTGTCTAAACATAAAGTACTCGCTCGATCTTATTTCCTTGTGGGAATCTTGGTTGGGTGGAGTATATTTGCGATTACCGATCTAAGTGTCTTATGGCTTTATATAAGTCGATTATTTGTCTTTAAGTTAGGGCTTGATTGGGTCTATTTTACTTCCAACTATGGGATCATTCTTCTCGCTTGTGGGCTCTTCTCTACACCTATCATTTCTAAAATAAAAGACCTGAGATTTGTTTCACCTGTTTTAAAATTCTCTACCGCTTTACTCTTTATCATCAGTATTGCTTATCTGGTGGATTCTACTTATAATCCATTCTTATACTTTAGGTTCTAACATGAAAAACATCACTTCTAAAGCCTTTTTAAGCCTCTTGGCTATTCTATTTGTATCTGATATCTTAGATCCTCATCGATCTTTTTCTGATTATGAGAAACGTGTTTTAGCCTCGCTTCCTAAGTGGGATCTAGATGCCTTAATCGATGGTTCATTAACACTAGATCTTGAAAGTGCGATCAATGATCAATTCATAGGCAGAGATCTATGGATTCAACTGAAAGCTAAACTAGAAAGCAGCTTAGGTAAGCTTGAGAACAACGGGATCGTGTTGGGTAAACAATCTTATCTCTTTGAGAAAAGATTGGTGCTTAATCCACAATCCATAAATAACATCAAGTATCTAAAAGAATTTCTTGAGATGGTTTCTGAGCTTAAGGTCACAACAGTAATTGTGCCCAATAAAGAATCCATTTACCCTGAACATCTACCCACTGGTTTCCCTATGTTTGATCAACTCGAGCAACTAAAAGAATGGGGAAAAAGTATCCCTTTACTTGATTTAAGCCTTGCCTTAAAGGAACATTCTAAAGATGACCTCTACTATAAGACTGACCATCATTGGACTTTAAAAGGCGCCTATGTGGCTTATGAGACCTTAATGAAGAAGTGGGGATATGAAGTTAAATCCTTTGAATCTTTCTCACCTCAAGAAGTCGATGGCTTTCTAGGGACTTACTATAATAGATCTCGCTTTGATTTTATCAAAGCAGAGACTTTAGGCTTCATCGATCCCTTGATCGTTTCTTATGAGACCGATGGGAAAATCTATCCAAGTTTGATCAACTCAGAAGCATTAAAAGGCAATGATCCTTATGGGGCCTTCCTCTATGGGAATCATGGCTATGGACACATCATCGTAAGAAACACAGCGTCTCCTAGACGACTTCTGGTGATCAAGGATTCTTATGCGAATTCTTTGATTCCAATGATGACCAGTGCTTTTGATGAGATCGATGTGGTTGATCTTAGACAGTATAATGGTTCTTTACAAGCCTTGCTTAAACAAACAAGCTATGATCAAGTCCTACTACTTCAAAGTTTCAATCAGTTCAGTGATGAGATCAACGAGGCAAAGCTAAGATATTAGACAAGCTTCGTTTATGATCCTATATGAATCGTATAAAAAGGACTGTCATTGAGTGACAGTCCTTAAATTATTAATCCTCTAGATTAAATGAATCTATTTCGATGAGATGGAATACTTACCTTCTAAGCTGGCTCCCTTTTCAACCCCAATGACAGCGCTGTACAGATCGCCTTTGACCGTTGCGGTTGAGGCTAAAGAAACGGATTCTACAGCTCTGATTTCTCCAGTTACTTCACCAGAAATAAGGGCGATGGCTACTTTTAGATCCCCAACGATGACGGTTTCTTCTGTGGTTTCTAGTGTTTCTTCACAACTGATGTTGCCTTTAACTTCTCCGCCGACCAATTTGATGGATTTCGCAGTGATGTTGCCTTCTACACAACCCTTACTTGAAATTTCAATGTGATCTCCACAAACGATATTACCAATAACTTTTCCTGCCAACAATAAAGGTGTATCTACGTTGATATCGCCTTTGATAACCATCAGTTTACTGACGACAGCACTTTCTTCACGATTCGAATTATTCACTGGTTCATAATTATCATTATTTTTCATATGTTCTCTTTTCTCTTCCGAAGTGACTTTCTCACTTACTGTTTTAGGAAGACTTCTTTCCTCTGTTTTATGCGTAAACAACTGCCATAGACCTGCTTTACGTTTCTCATCTTGATCGATAGGGGTCTCGTTGATGGCTTTGACTTCTTCATGAAACGAGGCATCTATGTGATATTCGTGATCTGAAGTTTGCGATAATTGTGGATCGCTTTGTAAACGTACGGTCTCATGTTTTTCATTCTCATCACTCAGTTTAATTAAATTGAGCGAGAAGGATTCCCCACTTGAATTATGAATTCTACCTGTGGAATGATCTGCGATTCTCTGCGGACTGGGCTTGTATTTTTTCATATGATCTCTTTCTTTTGATTGATACTGGACATTCAGTGAATGATTTTAAACGCTTTATGATCAGGTTAAGAATCATTCTAAGCATAAAAGTTAATCATAGTTCCCCTGCTCATATGAAACAATGAATGGACAAATCTCTTTTCTTCATTATTTACGATTAAAAATCATTCAGTGTTGAATTATAGAATGGCTCTTATCGTTGATTGGGTCTCCTTTCTTAACTTGGAAACGCTTCTCAAAAAAAGAACTAAATTAGGAAACTGGCTGCCATTTCAGGCCCTATAGTGTTGCGTCACACGTTTTCACGTGTTTTGCCTTTACAAATTAAGCTTTTTATCTACTTAAAGTTTAGTCTTATAGTCATTTATTGTCAATGTAAGTTTGTGAATTCAGATGATTCTACGAATAAAAAAGAACTGAATTAGATTCAGTTCTTTACTTAGAGACATCATTCATCGTAGTGATCTTAATATTAGAATAATTGCCTTCTACAATCTTAATTCTAACTTCTGTGAAATGCTCAATCAATTGAGCATCATCAGTGGCATTGAAATGATCAGCAATGGCTTTATGATGAGCTTTAACCAAGATCTCAGTATTGAATGCCTGTGGGGTTTGAGCATGCATCAAATGATCACGAGCGATCGTTTTGGTGATGTAGCCATTCTCAACGACCTTGACCGTTTCTACTTCAGGAACGGCTAAGATGGCCGCATCTTCTGTTCTCATGGCTTTTAAAAGATCATCGATAGATTCCTGGGTACACCAAGGTCTTGCCCCGTCATGAACAAGCACTACTTGTTGATTAACTGCCATGAGTCCATTAAAAACACTCTCTTGACGAGTTTTTCCTCCATTGACGATGACGATTCTTCCCCCATGAAGGTTAGAAAGTCGATGCATGTCATCAGGATTGGTTGCGATGATGATTTGTTTACAGTTCTCATCATTTTTAAATAAATTGACAGACGTCTGTAGGATGGTATGTCCATTACTTAAGGCATAAAACATCTTGTTGTAGGGTAATCCCATACGTCCGCCGTTTCCCCCTGCGGCAATAATAACTGAATAATTCATAGTTTCCTCATGGTGCATCAACCTTAAAAAACAGTTCTAAACCCAATAGAACCATTTCTTATGGAGAGCACAAGCTCAAGCTTGAATAAAGTATATCATATCTTTTTTATATAATAAGAATTGCGACAATTTCACAAAATTAAAAGAACTCTTTTAGAGTTCTTAGTCTTTATGAATTAAGATCGCAATCAGTGTAAACACAGGAATCAATCTATGGACCCAGATCCAATAAGCTGGTCTTGGTTTTTTCATAAGATAGGTCCCAACAAATCCAACCAAGACTTCCGCACTCATGAAGCCTGCTGCAATCAAGCCAGTAGTACTTAAGAATGCAAACCCACTGGTTTGAATATACGCATGAACCACGATCAAAGCAAGGATAAGATACCCCACATAAGGATGAAAGATCCCATTAAGTTTCATCGCTTTAAGTAAGAGTGGATGAAGTTTTGTATTTGTTTTGATCCATTTTCCAAAGTGTACAAAAACTCGCTTCAATAAGAATCTAAATGCTTCTAAGATAAACAGAAAAATAATCAGATTGCCCGTTAATTCTCCAAAGTCTTCCATTGTGTGCTCCTTTTAATGCTTCATATACTATCATTAGATCTAAATAAAGGGCAACAGAACTGCTTCAAAAGCAGTCCCGTTGATCCACTATTTCAGATCTGCATCACACCTAGCAGCCTGATTGACAAACTCTTGAACTAGTCAAGAGATTTTGAGACTGAGTACTTACCTTCTAAGAAGGCGCCTTTTTCAACACTGATTGAGGCACTGTATAAATCGCCTTTAACTACAGCTGTTGAAGTTAGGGATACGGATTCCTTAGCGCGGACTTCACCAGTTACTTTTCCTGAAACTAAAATAACGCTGGCACTGATATCGCCGACGATAACGGTTTCTAAATCAGTTTCTAAAGTTCCTTCGCAGGCAATGTTGCCTTTGATGTTTCCGCCTACCAATTTGATAGAATGAGCCGTGATGTTGCCTTCAACGACGCCATTGCTGCG
>CAZXTB010000016.1:8144-12605 GCA_964643535.1 uncultured Erysipelotrichaceae bacterium
CGTCTTCTTACTGATATCGGCAGTTGGTTCTTTGCTGGAACCTGCATTCAAATCTGGTTATTCGTTTGTTCTCATGGTAACTCTTTTCTCTTCCGTTGTGTCTCTGTTGCTTTCTGTGTGTGGAAGGTTTCTCGGTTCGGGTTCTTTAGCTTTAAATGCTCCCCATAATCTAGGCTTAGCTTTTTCCTCATGTTGTTCTTCAACAACTGGGAGGTCTTCTGTCTTCTCTACTTCTTCTAGACCCAAAATCGATTCAACCTTCTCTTCTTTTACTTCAACTACTTCTATAACCGGTTCAGGTTTAGGAACTGGTTTAGCTTTTGGTTCTGGTTTAGGCTCTGGCTTGATTTCAGGAATCACCACTTCTGGTTCTTCTGGAATGATTTCTGGCTTGATTTCAGGAATCACCACTTCTGGTTCTTCTGGAATGATCTCTGGCTTGATTTCTTCTACAGGCTCTAAATCAGGAACTACTTCGACCTCTGGTTCAGCCATCACATTGATTGCGGCTTCCTCTTCAGCTTTTAAATCAGACTCGCTGATTTCATATAAAGGTGTCTCTTCTTTTGGTGTCTTAGAGCCAAACAAAGACCATAACTTAGATTTCGCCTTAACAGGCTTATCTTGTTCATCGTCACGATTGAGATCTTCGGTAGAAGGTTTTTCATTCACCGTTTCTTGAGCTGATTTTAAGCTCAATTCTTCCTGAGGAAGCTCATCTGTAACTTCTATTGGATTGGGCGAAAAGGAGTCAACGCTTGATTCGCCAAGATATCGGTCACTGGATTGGGTGTGTTTTTTAGTAGGACTCGGTTTGTACTTTTTCATAGCATCTCGTTTCTTTATATCGTTATCCCATATAATCTAGTCTCACTTCACAATTCCCCTGCACAACGGTGTGATAAATGTTTTCCCTTAACGACTAAAAATCGGCTTGATTTATCAAACTTCTCTTTACTTTGTTCGTTCGAGTTGCTTTCTCATTGAGTCGCTTTAGACTAAATCCCCCACCAAAAGGTTGATCCGCTCCAGCGAAGTTGGTCTCCTCTCATCTTTTTATCTAAACATAATCTAAGAAAAAAGAACAAGGTCAGGTAATTGGTTGTTATTCAATCCCACCGGTTAGCATCGCAATTAATGTGAATTTCCCGATTACTGACTGTTCTTTACCTGCTCAAATTGTAGTATATTATTAATCCATTGTCAATATATGTTTATTTAGCATAATAATCTTTATTTTTCACAGATAACCACTTTTAGACCTGAATTGTGTGAAATACTATCTTCATAATAGGCTTATTCTATAAGCTTATTCTAGATATTCTGAAAACAATCACATAATATGATAAATGAACACATAAACATAAAAGGACACGATTTTAGTCGTGTCCATGAGCTTTTTTATTCTCTTTAAAAATAGACTTATTGAAGGTTTTAGAGCACTTAATTTCAATAGAAACGGATTGTTTAATTTAAACCTTACTTCTTCTTCTCAGCGTTTCGCTTATCACTGATGATCTTCATATGAGATTCATCGATCAAAGTTACATTATTGGTTCTAGCCCAATCGATACATTGGGTTAATACAACTTTCAAAAAGACTCTTGGGACCTTCGTAACTGTTTTACATGCCCCTTCTGTAAACTTGATCACGGGATCGATTCGATTGGCCGCATACATGACCGATTGAATGTCGGCTTCTTTCCCTGCAGGCACTTTCTCTGCGATAGGGCGTCTAAACTTGGTATACCAGAAGTTGGTGGAATCCCGATAACCATAATCAACAGGGACTCTTGGGAAGGTCGAAGCTTTGACCCCATTGATGATCGCATCTCTATACTTCTCCTTCATTAAGATCTTATCTATTTTTAAGATGAAGTGACAACCAAACTTAGAAGTGATCCCATTGAATTCATGATAAGGAGGTTCTATGCCTTCCAACTGACCTATTCTAAGCGAATCTCCTTCAGCGTGTTCTAGACTAGAGTCCCAAGTACACTCAAACACTTGATAGGCTTTTGTGACGATCAATGGCCGTGGTGCTTGTGTAAGATCTGCTTGACCTTCTTCCAGTTCGAATTTACATGTCGCCATTTTTTCTTTACTGGTTTCTCCAGGAAATCCTAAACGAACTGCTTCTTTGAAATCTTTGCGATTATCTTCGATGAAGTTTAAAGCGCATTGTCCAGTTCTTAAAATATTTTGAGCTGTGTTGGAAGAATTACGACATTCCAGGATCATCGCGTAGTAACTCTTCCCTGCGACATAGTAAGGGAAACATAAAGAGTAGGATCCTATGGATGTAGACCCATCTTGAGCTAAGGTAGAGACCAATACAGTAGGCATAGGAAAATAAGCTGATGTTTGATAAAAATTATCGACGATACGCAAATCCTTAAAGGAACTCATAGGACTCTCTTTCTTAGCCATAATCAGGGCATATAGACATAACTTACAGCTGTCATAAACAACTCACATTAGCCTTCTAATGGGCTCATAGAGAATTTTCTCGACAACATAAAGTTAAGTTCGTTAAGTATATTTTAACACAAAAACCTAAGAAAAATGCCCAGTTGATGGGCACTTATTTAAACCAAAGTTTTAGTTCTTTTTGAGCATTCTCATCAGAATCTGAAGCATGGATAAGATTTCTTAGCATCCTTCCTTCTTTGACAGAATTCTCCATCGTATCGGTGGCGTATTTTCCTCGTATGGATTGTGGATCTGCTTTCGCAGGATCGGTTGCGCCTACGAGAATTCTAACTTTCTCAACGATGTCATGATGATGATAACCCAATTCAAAAATCTTAACGGTCTTATCAACGAATTCTTTTTTAACTCGAGTAGAAAAATCAGGAACTTTTTCCTTTAGTCTTTCGACGACTTCTTCATAGTGTTTCAAGATGAGTTTCTCATCTACGACGACGGTTTTCTTTCTTAAGACCGTAATACCCGCTTCTCTAAACACATCAAGAATCTTGTTTTCTAAATGAGCTTCTAAAGCATCTGGTTTAAGCATAATAAAGGTGGTATGGTCCATAGGATCCTCCTGTCATTATTTAGGTCTCCCTATCTTATATTATAGAACTTATTTTATATGGATGAGCTAAAGGTTAAAAAATTTACACCTGGTCTTTTTATTAAGAATTAAAAAGAGAGTTGCCTCTCTTAGTTAATTCTTATAAATCCTAATCGCATTATCTACGCTTTTTGTTAGGTGGGTAATGTCCCCATTGATACTTTTGATTTTAAGGGCGGAAGCCAAGAGCTCATCCGCAAAATCAGAGACAGGAAGATCGATACAGTCTCTTGTTCTTCCGTTTAATCCAGTCACACTGATCGGTTTAACTTTAACCGCAAAACCCAAATCGATTAACTTAGTACCTTCGTTGGTGTAGAGATTACGATCGGCTTTACCGATGGTAACTTCTAATCCATTGATGGCTTTAAAAGGGGTTATTGTACATCCTCTAATGGTTTTAGAAGACTCTACGACTTCATAGATCGAGAAAGCTTCTAGATCAGGAACCACAATGATGTCTCCTGCTTTAAACAAAGCTAAGAAACGATGAAGCGAAAAACGACTCGCATTATAATGCTTGGTTGTTTTAATAAACGCATTGAAATTAGAGAAATCTTTAAAAAGATTTCTTTTTAGAAAGTCGGATCTCGGGTCATTAAGATCAGAATAACCGATCGTGAGATAACCCTGTTCATCCAGTAAAGGTTTAGCGACATTATAGTGATGAGATATACGATGAATCCAAATCTCTCTTTTTTGATCAGCCATAGTGTTCTCCTGTAAGGTTTATATTGTACAACATTATTACCTTAAAAACCAAGAAAGCTTCTTTCCTTAAATATTGATTTCAGAAAAACTGGTTTTTTTAGGGGAATTGTGTTGATAGATGAAAACCAAAGTAATCAATATTCCCAGTATTCCGGTAATCACCATACATCCAGGCGCTCTAAACAACTCCATAAGGATACCTGAAATCAAGCTTCCAAAAGGACTAAACCCTACAAAGACCAAAGTATAGATACTCATGACTCTTCCTCTCATCTGTTCACTCGCATTGATTTGAAGCACTGAGTTGATCATTGAGATAAAAACAGAGGCAGAAAAACCCAATCCAAATAAGAAAATACTGATTAAGATAAGGTTGTTTTGAACTCCAAGAAGAAATAGAAAGATGCTTGAACCTAAAGCTCCTGCCAACTGAAACTTCGTCTGAGGTCCTAAATTACTCTTAATGGCGACAATCATCGCTCCACTAAAGGATCCTGTCCCCATGATCGCCATTAAGAACGCATAGCCTGTCGCATCCATCCCTAAAGTTTGTTTCGCATAGATTGGAATAACCACCCCATAATTCATCACCAAAATGGCTATGAAAGCTAAGAAAATCAAAGGTCGTTTAAGTTCAGCTTTAGAATTGACATATTTTAATCCATTAAGGG
>CAZXTB010000017.1:0-12418 GCA_964643535.1 uncultured Erysipelotrichaceae bacterium
CTATACGACATCAAAATAGAAGACATAATCGTAGATATGTTTCTTCCTTTGGTATCAATGATGAGTTTAAAGACATGATCATCCAATAAACAATAGGCAAAACATTCATAGTCGAATGTTGTTTGGGCTTGCTTTAAGATTTTCAACATCATCTCACGATCTTGATCATCTCTAAACAATAAACTAGTGGATTTCTGTGTGATGGACAGTAAGGTACTGTTGTTTGAATGTCGTGCTTTTCTTGCCATGATTACCCTCAAAAGCACTCTAACACATCACTTCCTACTTTTCAAGGAATGTCCCCAAGATTTCTGCTTCCAAAAGAAAAAGTCACAACATCTGTTGTAACTTTATACTTACTTCTTTGAATTTGTTTTTAGACCCAAAGCCAGATAGATTGGGCAAACCCGCACACTCGCAGTCACCACCATCACAACGGCCAAAACATACAATACAATGGACAAGAGTGAGCTCGCCCCAAGTACCAAGCCAACGATAACCATCCCTACTGCTAAGCCATAACGAATTAGTGAATCTGTATTCCCAACGTTTTTCATAGATTTAAGCTCCTTCATATGCATTATAAACTTGAGTTAACTAAATCACAGAGAGATGCCCATATTTATAATGGATGATTTATAATACTCCTAAGACGAGGCGTTCCCCATGAGAAGAAAAGATCGTGAGATTACAGATTTCCAGGACATCCTTCATTTACTTTCTACAATGAAAGTCATTCGATTGGGATTACTTGATAAGGATATCCCCTATATCGTCCCTTTAAATTTCGGATATAGAGAAGAGAATGAGAAGCTTACCTTTTATTTTCATTCAGCTTTAAAAGGAAGAAAGATCGATCTTCTTAAGACTCATCCTAAAGTTTGTTTTGAAATGGATACAGAACATCAGTTGATTGAAGGAAAAATCGCTTGCGATAGCACCTTTGATTTTGCGAGTATCATGGGATTAGGAACCATTTCTTTCATTGAGGAATCTGATCTTAAAGTAGTTGCACTAAATCATTTAATGCGTCATCAAAGCAATCTTCAAACCTTTGAATACGATCCTCATGAACTTAAACAAGTCTGTGTTTATCAATTGGACGTCACTGAAATTTCTGCGAAACGTCATCTCACAAAACGACCATCATTATAAGATGGTCGTTTTTTATATTAAAGCAATTGGGATTTAAAATAAGCGTATAAGGCATCATAAAGATGAAACTCTCTAGACAATACTTCATGATCATCTTTAGCGTTTAATCGATATCCGCTTGCGAAAATATCAAGGGCATAAGCTAAAGGATCTTCGTTTTCTCGATCAGTATCTGCCAAACGTACAATATGTTGAATCTTGGCTAAGATGGGATCAGACTCTAAATGATACTTCTGAATGATCGCGTCAAATGAACAGTATTCTCCATGATGGCCTAGCTCTACCCCTTTCATATCGAAAGGAATCCCTTGGGTAATCGTTGTAGGATCAGTATCTCTTGGCACAAACATAAACTCAGCTTCATGATCAACAAAGTTCTTGATCAACCATGGACAAGCTACTCGATCAACGTGAACTCTTTCTCTGGTAACCCATTTCATATAAACCTCTTTCTGTGATTGGCACTTTATTTTAGTGATAATTTCTCTAGTTGAATGGCTTTTCTAAACCAAGGATCATTTTCCTTAAGATCTTTGGCTTTGCCTTTTAAACGAATCTTACCTTCATATAAGATCACCACATCTTCATCATCTTGGATCGATGATAAACGATGAGTCACCGATAAAACTATACGGTTCTTATTTACTTTTTTTAGGACCTCATTGATGTGGGCACTGCTTAGCCCATCTAAACCAGAGCTGATCTCATCTAAAATCAATACAGGTGGATCTAAGACGATGGCTCTTGCGATGGCGATCAGCTGTTTTTGTCCTTCTGATGGTTGAAGTTGAGACGGTATGAGCGCATCTAATCCGTACTCCGTTTGAGTGATAAGTTGCTTCAATCCAACTTTCTTAAGCGCTATGATTACTTTTTCTTCATCGATTAAAGGATCTCCTAAGGTAATCTGTTGTCTAAGCGATCCTTTTATCAATGGGAAATTCTGATCTACACTACCATAAAGAGCACGTTGGACCTTATGAGGAATCTTATAAACATCCATATCGTTCAAAGTGATTTCACCTTGATTGGCAGGTAAAAGTCCTAAAACAAGTTTTAATAAAGTGCTTTTCCCAACCCCTGTACGACCTACGAAAGTGACCTGTTGACCCCCTGTCAACTCTAAGCTAATGTCATCTAAAACCGTTTGATTGTTTTCATATGAGAAAGATACATGATTGAATTTTAATAAAGATGAGCTTTGATTAAGAAGTTTCTTAAGATCAAAGCTTTGATCTCTTTCTGTTTCTTCTTTCTGAGCTAAATATTCATCGATTCGATTGATCGCAGCGATGGCTTGTTGAATCGACTGAAGTTCACTCCCAACACTTTCAATTGGATCGAATAAATTTGAGATGAGTTCTATCGCAGCCACGATCGAACCGATACTGATAAACAAAACGTTCCCTATGAGAAATGAATAAATCAACGCCGCAATGGATAAGGCTTTGGTTAATTGAATGACCGTTGGGAATAAAGAATCGTACTTATTTATGGTTTCAATACTTAGGGTATGTTGAATCAAGGTTTTCTTAAAACGCTCCATCATGGTTAACTCATGACCATTGGCTTTGATCACCAAGGCATTTCTTAAAGTTTCTGAGACTTGTTGAGTCATTCTACCAATCAAGGAACGACTTTGTCTTTGTGCTTTGAGCATGCCTTTTTGAAACCAACGCGTTAAAAGAAGGATGATGGGAATAAGGATCAAGGTTACTATGCCTATTCTTAAGCTTAAGAAAATGATTGAAAATAGGATCCCAACGATCTTGAATAGATCGATCCCCATATTAACGATCCCACCTGTAAATAAAACATCCACAGCTTCAGTATCATTGATGATTCTAGAAACTGTCTCTCCTTCAATGGTTTCGGTAAAATAAGCAGGATCTAAGTGGTGAAGCTTAGCCATACTTTCGCTTCTTAACTTGGTGGTAATCTTTTGACCTAAGTTGGTCAATACCACACCTTTTAAGAAATCAGCCAAGCCAATGGTATAAAGAACTCCTAGATAGATCAAAGTCAAACTAAGTAGTCCTTCCGTTTTAGCCTTCATCAGATTCTCATCGATTACTTGTTTGAGTAAAAGAGGTGGAATAAGACTGCTTAAAACAACTGCGATGGCACTCACAAGTAAGGCAAGACTTAAACCACTGTGTTTGATAAGGGTTGAAATGACGATATCTTTTACACGCTTAGTTTTCATCGTCGATCTCACCTTCTTGAAGCTCGATGATCTTTCGATAAAGTTCTGATTTCTCGATCATCGATTGAGGACTTCCACTTAAGGCTTTACCTTTTTCTTCTAGAAACAAAACTTGATCAAATTGACTAAATAGTGCCACTCGATGAGACACCAATAAAATAATCGCTTCCGGATAACTTTCTTTGAGCGCTTTGATTATCTTTTGTTCAGTAGCGATATCCACTGAGGCAAAAGGATCATCTAACAGTAGTATCTGTCGATTCGCATAAAGCGCTCTAGAAAGCGCCACTCGTGCTTTTTGTCCACCTGATAGGCGAGATCCAAGATTACCCGCCGAGGTATCTTTTTGATGGGCCATGGCTTCTACTTCATCTTTAAGTTGAGTCAACTCTAAGACCTCGTCGATGTCTCCTCCAGTTTCCCAGGTAATATTATCAACTAAGCTTTCCCCAAACAATTGAGCCCGTTGAGGAAGATAGGCAATCCATGAGCTTCTTTCTTCTGGGCTCAACTCTCTTAATTCATGCCCATTGATCAAGATACTACCTTGATAAGGCAATAGACCCGTTAAGACGCTCAATAGAGTACTTTTGCCACAGGCAACTGGTCCAGTGATACCACAAATCTCACCGCTGATGAGTTTTAAATTTATATCCCTTAATATCACTGAATCTGTGTACGAAAATGTGAGATCTTTGATTTCTAAAGTTAGTTCTTTATCCGATGACGCTTTAGATGCAGAGAGCTCTTGATAAGGTTTCATAAAAGGTTTTATTCTAGCCCAAGACACAGATGATTTCTGAACACTATTGAAAAGCTTGGCTGCTTTGGAGGACTTCAAAGACATGGCTGTAAAGATCGCAAAGAAAGCTGTGAAGGTTCCTAAGGTCCATTCTCCAGCAATGATCTTTTGACCCCCTAAGAGAAAGACGAAAATTACCCCAGTAAGTGATATCGCATTATAAAGAGGTTGCATCGAGTTCTCTAAGACATTCGCTCTTACTGCTTTTTTTCTAAGATTCTCTAGAGCTTCATCATAGGATTTCTCAATCAATGGATCTACCCCACTGATACGATAGAGTAGCGCATTTTCGCTGGCTTCTATTGTTAAAGAGCTTATTAAGGCGTTTTGCTGACGATACGACGCTGACGCTTTTACGATAAAACCTTTAAGTTTCTCAGCGATAAGCATCGCCACAGGAATAAACATGATCGATAATACTCCTACAGTAAGATCAAAACTAACCATCGTCACGACATACGCTACCATCAAGACTCCTGTATCAAAGACTTCAGTAGTAAACTTACGCATCCCTTCAACACAGGCATCCACATCCCCAACGATGCGACTCATCAATTGACCAGGATCGGTGTTTAGAAAAGATGTATAAGGTTGAGAAAGAACCGAGTTGAAGATGTGAGAGCGCATCGAAGCCAAGGTTCTGTTCGCAAAACGACGAATATAGAATCGCTTTACGAAACGTAAAGCTTGAATAAATAAGATAAGCTCAAGATAAACGAGCACCGCCTTAATAATGGGCTCAGGACCTGATGAGGTCAAAATTGTATCCATTAATTTCCCTAAATTCACTGCCCCATAAGGCATTAGGATGTTGAAAGCCAAACCAAAAACAACAATCATGATGACGATGAAAGGTTGATGGATCCAATAGGAAGTCATTTTATTGGGTTGTTTGTAACGTTTTATGCTGCTTGGACTCATAATGTATCGTTGAATTCTCCATCTTTATTATACTCACAATTAAGGTTCCAATCGTTGATCACCTGATATTTCATGAACATTCATTTAATATATACTTACAATTTTTATAGTTGAAATTTAAATCACTACCCTAGTTTCAGACATCAAACTCACTAAGATCGATGTGGCAGTATTAATTGTAAGATAAATCATTAAAGCCTCTAAGCGCTTCTAGTACACTAGAGATATCGTAGATGGGAAGATCTTCGTCTATGACGTAGAAAACGTCATCTAAATACGTACCGGTGAAGAAGGTTATGACGCTTTATAAAACGAAGCTTAAATAGACAAAACCCATCTGATTCTTCAGATGGGTTTTAATTTGATATTCTATAGATTCTTTGGGATATCCTATAGACTGATATACTATACTACCCATTTCAATAAACGGATTAGAGACTCGTATTTAGGAGTTTCTCCAATTGGATATAATCTAGGTCAACCACTCTATTAACAATGAGATCTGCCTTATGAAGGTCTTCATTGCCAACTCCTATCGCGATCATTCCAGCAGCCTTAATGGCTTCAACTCCCGCAACTGCATCTTCTACTCCTAAACATTCACTCGATTTTAGACTAAAATAATTCCTCGCATCTAGAAAAATAGCTGGGTCTGGTTTACTATTGAGCTCTGTAGGATCAACCACATAATCGAAGTACTTCTCGATTCCTAGACTCTTTAATAGAAACGGACCATTTTTTGAAGCACTTCCTAAAGCGAGAAGTATTCCTTTTGATTTTAAGAAATCCAGAAGACGGATTACCCCTTCGATCAATTTTCCTTCATCGAATCGACTGATTAAGACTTGATAATGTTTATTCTTATCATCTGCAAGAATTTCTTTCTGCGAATCACTGATGGATAGATGGTAATGATTTAGAAGAACTTCTAGAGAAGCCATCCTTGACACGCCCTTGGTTTTAACTTCAAGAGCAGGGTCAAGCTCTATATTATAGGTTCTCAAAAATAAGGCACTCCAGGCAGCGAAGTGCTCATCTGTAGTGCTGGTTAAAACGCCATCCATATCAAAAATTACTAGTTTAATCATTTTTTAACTCCTAAGTATTTCCTATTTTATTTAATTGTAAAAGCTGTTCTTAAACACAAACTATTTTTCGCCATCCATTCTAACACTTTGGATAAATTTCTTATTTAGAATAATATAGATAATCAAGATTGGGATCATAGAGATAACACTCGCTGCTAGAACCTCTTCCCATTGAGTTATCCCACCGTAGCGGCTCATCATGGTTTGGATACCAACCGTCAAGGTATATAGCTGAGGATCTTGAAGGTATAGTTTTGGTTGTAAGAAGGAGTTCCAAAATCCCATAAATATGAAGACTGCTTGAGTTGAAATGGCAGGTTTTGCAAGGGGCATCGCAATTCTGAAAAATACCCCAACTCTGCTCAATCCATCAATACTTGCTGCTTCTTCGACTTCTTTTGGAAAGTTAATAAAGAATTGACGCATCATATAAATATAAGTTGCATTTACTGCTGCAGGAAGCAAGACTGCCGTATAGCTATTCATCAATCCAAACCACTGTACAATTAAGTAATTTGGGATAAGTAATACTTGACCAGGAACCATGATCGATACCAATATCAAATTCAAGATAAAACCACGGCCTCTAAATCTTAAACGAGCTAAGGCATAACCTGCCATCGTATTGAACATAACATTAATAAATGTTCCAACGGTTCCGATAAAAAAGGAGTTAAAGATCCATCGCAAGAAATTCCCATCTACAGTAATTAGTTTAATGTAGGTTAGAAAGCTTGCGTTTTCCGGAATTAGGTTTAGCGAACCTGATGTGATCTCTTTATATGTTTTAAAAGATCCGGAAAGTGCCCACAAAAACGGAAACAAAGTAAAGACGGCATAAATTGCAAGAATAGAATATAAGACAAAAGCATATCTGGTTTTTTGCATGGTGTTTCCTAATATACACTTTCTGACTTATTGAAACGACGAGCGATACTGGAGATAACAAAGATAAGTATCGCCAGGGTTATCGCTAAGGCAGCAGCATAGCCCATGGTATTATTTTGACCAAATGCATTTCGATAAATAAGTAAGGCAACAGTTAGAGTAGAATTCTCTGGGCCTCCAGATCCACCTGAGAAAATAAATGCTTGGTCAAACATTTGAAATGTTCCGACGATTCCCATTAGGATAACAAATGCTGTAATTGGTTTTAACATGGGAACGGTTATTTTAAAGAATTGTTGTGAGGTATTTGCGCCATCCACTTTAGCCGCTTCATAAAGCGTTTCAGGGATTTCTTGAAGACCTGCAAGATAGATTGACATAAAGAAAGGTATTGTAGACCATATATTCATCGCCATAATAACTTGTAAGGCAAATTTTGCATTTTGAAGAAAATTAATAGGTTCTTTGAGAATACCCAGTAGAAGAGCAATTTGATTTACCGGGCCAGTAAGGCTAAAAAGAAACATAAAGATCATCGTAAGTGCTGCACTAGAAGTTAGTGTGGGCAGAAAATAGATGATTCGAAACTGCAGCTTTCCCCTGATTTTTGCATTTAAGACGGAGGCAATAACTAGTGATAGAAAGGTTTGTATAGGAACAACGAATACAACGAAAGTAATCGTGTTTAGAAAGGCAACTTTAGATTTATTATCACTAAAGATACGCATATAGTTTTCTAAGCCCACAAATTTAATCTCACCAGTAAACAAATTCACTTTTTGAAATGACATATAAATTGAAAACGCAATTGAAGCAAATACGAATATCCCTAAGATTGTTATAGCGGGTGTAATGAAGGCTAACCCTTGAATCGCTTCTCTTTTCTTATGCATGGTTCCTCCCATGAGATAATAGAGAATAAGACCACGGGGTAAACGTGATCTTATTCTCGTATTTCGAATTTAGTTTGCTATTATTGTAAGATTTGCTTCGTCTTGTGCTTTTTTAAGTGCCGCACTCAATGTAGCTTCGCCGCGAACAGCTGTAACCAAGTAATTTCTATACTCATTATTAATTGTATCCATGGTTGTCCCTTTTTGCCAAGGTGTTGCATAAGCTGCACCAGCGATATGAGGAATTAGTAATGGATTTTCTCCAACTTTTGTTGCTTCAGCAACATCACTACGTGAAGGCAAGACGCCAGCACCTTTTGTCCAAATAGGCATTCCTACTGTTCCAGTAGCGAATTTAACAAAGGCTGTTGAAGCGGCATCATTCTTTGTTTTAACATTGATACCATAACCTACTGTAAATACCATTGTACCTTTTTTACCGCCCATGGTCGGTACTTCCAATACTCCAAAATCAACATCCGGGAAATTCTGTTGTAAGAAACCTAGAACCCAGTTACCTTCAATGATGATAGCTGTTTTCTCATTCCCAAAGGCATCCCCATTCCAACCCATTCCAATATCAGCTGTCGTTACGATTTTACCAGCAATCGCGGCATCTAATTCTAGTTTCAAATTGGCTGAAACGGCTGGATCAGCCAAATTAGAGAAGATTTCATCTTTAATGATGCTAGCTCCATTGGCTTCAGCCATATAGAGTTGTCTTGCTAAATCTAAATTATAAGTCATCGCTACAACGCCTTCAGGCAATGTTGCTTCTAAGGTGGTCAAGTAGTCTGTTCCATAGAGCGTTTCATAGGTCGTAGGAATATCAGCTGCATTGACAAACTTCTTATTGTAGTATAACGCTAAAGTTGAATAGTCTTTTGAAACTGCATAGAATTTTCCTTCACTTGCAAATGCATTCTTTAGTGGATCATAGAACTTGTCTAATTCAAATTCTGTAGAATCTAGTTCTTTTAAGACACCTTGTTGAATGTAGAAAGGAGCCATATAGGCATCTACATAGAACACATCCGGACCCGTTCCACCGATTAGACCGGCTTGGAGTTCAGTATTATAATCAGAGAAGATTCTGACTTCAACATCAACACCGGTTTCAGTTTTAAATGCTTCAACCATTTCATTGAAAGCTTTTGTTTCAGCATCATTTCCGCCCCAACGGGCAACAACGAGCTTTGTTCCATCAATATTAACTTTTGCTGGAGCACAGCCTGTCAAATTAACTAAAAACAAAACCAACATCAACAACAATAATAACTTTCTTTTCATTTCTTCCTCCTAAGGAATTTTCTACTAAACGGTTTTTTTAGTAGCTTATAGTCACAAGGTACACCTTGTAATTATTTCTGTAAACTAATATCTAAATCATTTATAAGTTGATATTCGGTATTCATGATATTAATACTTATTGATTGTCCATCAGAAGCCTTAGTAAGTTTTAAATGCTCATGATTTATATATACATGAATGGTTGCGCCTTCATAATTGAGTTTAAAGCTCAATGATCTCCAAGATTTTGGTAAGCTCGGGGATATACGAAGACAGTTGTTAACGAGTCTAACTCCACCAAATCCATTCACGATACATTGCCACACACCACCTAGAGAAGCCGCATGTATGCCCTCATCACTGGACTTCATATTTTGCCCAAGATCAATTTGTGCTGCTTTGAGAAACAAATCATAGGCCAGTTGATGATAACCTAAATCATTGGCCAAAATAGAGTGCGTCGATAGACTTAGAGACGAATCATTTAAGGTTTTTGGTTCATAGTATTCCCAACATTTAAGTTTCGTCTCTAAACTGAATCTTTCTTCTAGTAGATAAAACAGAATCATAATATCAGCTTGCTTAGATACTTGTATTTCGTTGATTTGCTCAAGGTTATATTTCTTGAATATAGAACCTACGTGTTTCTGATTCTTGTATGGATCTAGATTAATAATCGTTTTCCCTAGATAGGTCTTATCCTGGGGTACTATCCCAAATTCATTCTCTTTTGGAAGATAAATCTTAGAAACCTTTTCTTCCCACTTGATGATTTCCTCATCAAGGTTCAAGTATTTTTTTAGTTTAATAAAACGCGTTTCATTCTTTTTATTCAATTTATGAAAACAATGGATTGCACTAGAGATATTGAAATGTGCCATATGGTTTGTAAATGCATTGTCATCAATATGCTCTTTATATTCATCTGGTCCAACAACGTTATTAATGTGATAAAGATTGTCTTTTTTATCGAATTCTAGTCGAGAAACCCAGAACACAGCTGTATCAAAGATAATTTCATAGCCATAATTGAGCATAAACTCTTCATCTTTACTGATCTTATAGTATTGCAATACTGCATACGCAATATCCGAAGTAATGTGTTGTTCAATAAAACCCGACCATATTTTAATAGACTCACCCGTTATGATATCTACTGCTCCCCAAATCGGGGTAACTTCGCCATCATTTTTTAGAGCGGATTCCCATGGAAACATGGCTCCTCTATATCCATTCTCTTTAGCTTTCTTTCGAGCTCCACTCAAAGTCTCAAATCTATATTGAAGGAGATTGCGAGCGATGGCAGGATGTTGATAGATATAATAAGGTAACATGAATATTTCTGTATCCCAGAAAACATGCCCCTTATAACCTTCTCCAGTTAGCCCTTTAGCTGGAATACTGACTCGATGATCATGATAAGGCGTCATAATCCTGAGATGATACTGTGCAAATCGAATAGCGAGTTGGTCGAAGTTATCATCTGCTTCAATGGTTATTGCCGCTTCATTCCACACTTGTTCTTCCCAGATCTTTGTATTTTCTGCTAAGAGTTTCTGATAACCCATTTCGTGGGCATTGTGTAAAGCTTTAATAGTACTTTGAGTAATATCCTCAATGGTTTTATCTTCGATATCAATGTCTTGATTGGTTACAAAATAGGACATCTTATCAATTTGTAAAACACTATCTTGCTTTAATTCGATCGAGAATTCTAAATCTATTTTTCTTCGGTTTGCACTGACATGGCCAAACTGTTCACTACTAATCCCATCGATCATAAAACGATGAGAAGTTTGAACAATCAATTGAATTTTACTTTGAGTCGTTTGTTGTTGAATATGCAATACTTCATTATCAAACAAGCGTTTTTCTAATCTCGTGAAGTGTTGAACTCCAGAGTTAGTTACCGAACAATCAATACCCGAAGTAATATTGATCAGTGTGTCTTGATTTAAGGGTTTAATTTTGATTGTTTGTACGCTTAAGTGTATGTGTTTTAGAGATATGAACCGTTTAAGTTCCAACTGGAACTGCTGATTATCTATTTCCCAAATAATATCTCTGGTGACTTCTCCATTTTTTAGATCAATTGATTTTACACATCGATGGATTATCCCATTGCTTAAATCAAATTTCTTACCATTGAATTCGAATGAGAGCTCAAAAACATCAGGAATATTAGCGAGTTCCGTAACTTCACTATCATCCAATCGATTAAACACGCCAGCGATGAAAGTGTTTCTTGTTTCACCAAGGTATTTTTCTTCATTTGCAGCACGACTCCCTAAATAGCCATTACCAATCGCCATTATAGTTTCAGTCTTGCCTAAATGATCAGTAGTAAAACCTTCTAGTGAAACAAGCCAATTTGTCATCAGATCTACCCCTTTTTTATAACTCAATACTTCTACCGAAACGTTTTGATACGAAACGTTTCGGTAATAGTATATCACGCATTTGTATTAATGCAACAGTTTTTTAAATCTTTTCATATTTGTTATAAACTCACATAAACAGAGTCATCCTATCTAAAGAAAAATCATACATGTGCTAATGCAAATGGTTTAAGCCATAGAATTATTCTTACCGGTTCTAGAATATTACTTAATTCAAAAATAACATTTCAAGGTTATTGATACGTGCTAAAAATTGACATCCAAACCTGCTTATCTTTTCTAATCTACTATTTGTGATCGTTGTTTAATTCAATCAAAGACATTTATTCTATTTCAGAAACGCTATCGCGAATAATTAATTTGTAATCTTGTACAATCCTGGTACTTCCCACTTCACCTTTGATCATTTTATACAAAACTTGAGCCGCCTCATAACCTTTATTATAGAAGTCTTGGTGTATCGTTGTTAGACTTGGAGCAAGATGCTCTGCTAATGGATTATCATCAAATCCTATGATTGAAATATCATTAGGGATCGTTTTCCCCATTTCCCGTATTGCGCGATAAGCTCCACACGCCATCATATCACTCGCACAAAAAATCGCTGTAATCTCAGGATTGGTTTGAAGTAGATCCTTTGTTTCAGAATACGCCTTACTTTCTAGAAAATATCCACTTCTAATGTAGTTTTGATTAATTTCTATTTTTGCGTTGGTTAATGCTTTTTCATAACCGCTTTGTCTTGGTATACTCACTTCTGCACTTGGTCTACCTGT
>CAZXTB010000018.1:0-12232 GCA_964643535.1 uncultured Erysipelotrichaceae bacterium
GTAGATCCTGCGGTAGGTTCCTCAAGAAAAGCTTGTATTGCGAAAACGAAGAGTGGACATTATATCGTAACCCCAGACAACTTGACTTTGACCCATGTGGATCGATATCTAGGACTTTCAGAAGTGCGTGAGATCAATAAGAAATGGCGCTATCAATCTGAATATAGTTCAGAAGTCTTTCATGGGAGAGATGTGTTTGCGTATGTGGGAGCTTTACTCGCATCAGGTCAAGTTGCTTATGAAGATTTCGGAAAGACTTACTCTGATTATCAAGTCTTGTCTTATCCTTTTGCGCAAGCGAGTTCAAATAAACTCAGTGGAATCTTAGAAATCATCGATCCTAATTTCGGTAATGTATGGACCAATATCCCAACGTCCTATTTAGAAAAACTTACGCTTAAAAGTGGAGATCAAATCAAGGTCACCATTAGCCATGAGGATAAAATCGTATTAAGTCAGATCTTAAGTTCTGGTTCTACTTTCTCTAATGTGCCTTTGAATTCACCCGTCCTTTACAACAATGAATTGGGTTATTTGGCTTTGGCTTTGAATCAGAATGATTATAGAGCTCAGTTTAAAGTTCATTTCGGTCCATCATGGATCATCACCCTGGAGAAAAACACATGAGTAAGATCTTAGTTCTACAATCAGATTTCGGAATCGTCGATGGGGCCGTTAGTGCGATGATTGGGGTTAGTCTAAGTGTCGATCCAGACATTAGAGTCTATGATCTTTCTCACAGTATTACCCCTTATCAAATTCAAGAAGCTTCTTTTCGTTTGTTTCAATCGATCCAATATTGGCCAGTAGGAACAGTATTTGTAAGCGTGGTGGATCCAGGTGTAGGGTCTAATCGAACCAGTGTGGTGGTCTTAACCGATTCAGGTCATACGATCGTTACCCCAAACAATGGTTCTTTGACCCATGTGAAACAGTTTATGGGGATCACAAAAACCGTTGTGATCGATGTGGCAGCTCATCGACACACCGAAAACGATCAGAACTATACCTTTGATGGGCGTGATCTCTTCGCTCGTTTAGGCGCTAAACTCGCCAGTGGTCAATTGACTATTGAAGACTGTGGAAAAGAAGTCAGTGTCGATGAGATCGTTGAACTACAATTGCCTCCATCGATTCGTACGGATCATTCTGTGACCGGTGGGATAGAGATCTTCGATGAACGATTTGGCTCTGCTTGGAGCAGTATCACAGCTTCCGACTTCATGAGTCTTCATCCTGATTTCAATGAACGCTTTAAAGTGCGCATCTTTCATAAAAAAGTGTGTGTTTTTGAACACGACGTTAAATACGGAAGAGCCTTCAATGATGTCCCTGTAGGATCCTTGGTGCTTTATATCAATTCGATCAATCGTTTATCCTTGGCCATCAATCAAGGTAACCTAGCTTCAACCTATGCCTTAGGGACAGGTTTGGATTGGGTCATCGAAGTTTCAACCAGCGACTAGATAATAGAGTATAATAAACAAATGAACAAAACAATCACCCTCAAAAAAGGAGAAGGACGAGTCCTAGCCGCCAAAGGCAGCTGGGTTTTCGACAATGAGATTGAAACTTATGAAGAAGGCATCCTAAACGGTGAGATCGTCACCGTCTTAGCACACAACGGCTTTCCTTTAGGTCAAGGTTTCATCAACACCAACTCCAAGATTAGAATACGTTTATTGACACGAGATGCTTCTAAGGAAGTCGATGAGGCTTTTATTCGATCTCAAGTTAAGCGAGCTTATACCTTAAGAAAAGATCTTATGGATCTACACAGTTGTCGCTTAATATTCGGAGAAGCTGATTTCTTACCAGGCTTCATCGTTGATAAGTTTAGTACCGTTTTAGTGGTTCAATCCTTAGCACTAGGGATGGAAGCTTTTAAACTCATCATCGTTGATGAGTTGACCTTGCTTTTAAAAGCCGATGGGATCATCGTTAAGGGGGTCTATGAACGTAGTGATGCGAAAGTAAGAGAACACGAAGGCTTAGAAAAATTCAAAGGCTTCATCTCTGAACCTTTTGATACCCAAGTAGAAATAATTGAGAATGGGGTCAAGATTATGGTAGATGTCAAAGACAGCCCAAAGACAGGCTTCTTCTTAGATCAAAAATTCAATCGTTTGGCCATTCATAAACTGGTAAAAGATAAGACAGTCTTAGATTGTTTTACGCATACGGGCTCCTTTGGCTTAAATGCGGCCGTTAGTGGTGCTTCTTCTGTCACAGCGATCGATATCTCTCAAAGCGCCATCGATCAAGCTAGCCTTAACGCTAAATTGAATCATGTGGAAGATAAGATGAGTTTCTTAGTCGAAGATGTGTTTGATGCCTTACCTAAACTGGTTCAGAAACAAGCCCATTACGATGTGGTCATCTTAGATCCTCCTTCGTTTGCGAAAAGTAGAGAAGCTTTAAAGAATGCCTTAAAAGGTTACCGTGATATCAATACCCAAGCCATTAAGTTGGTGAGTGATCAAGGCTATCTCGTTACTGCGTCGTGTACCAGCTTTGTGACCCCGGATCTTTTTAAAGAATCCATCGAAAAGGCCGCCAAAGATGCGCATCGTCGCATTCGTCAAATCGAATATCGTACGCAAAGTTTTGATCATCCTGTCTTATGGGGGGATGAAAGTACACCTTATTTGAAGTTTTATATCTTTCAAGTCATCGATGAACAATAAATCAAGCACGTCATAGACGTGCTTTTTTAAGGTATAATAAGAAAAAAGAGGTGGCCATGAATCTTAAATCGAAAGAAATCCGTAATGGATTAATCTATATTGGGGTTGCTTTTTTAGCGATATGGGTCTTGATGAATCAAGGGCTTATTTTAAGGTCACTCAAAGTATTGTTTAATGTGATCTCTCCGTTTATCTTAGGCTTGGCCATCGCTTTCGTTTTCAATGCGCCTATGGTTCACATTGAAAAGGCTTTGTTTAAATCTAAGTTTTTCTTAAAGAAACTGCCTCAATCGAGTCATCGAATATTATCTTATTTGATTACTTTGATTTTAATCAGTTTGGTTTTAGCAGGTTTTATCATAGCGGTGGTTCCATCCTTGACCAAAACGATGATCGACTTCATCAACGCAGTTCCTAAAGCCATCAGTGATCTAGAGCTTTGGATTTCCCGGGAAGTCACCTTACAAACCGATGTAGGACTATGGTTGAATTCGATCAATTTTGATTGGGAAGTCGTTAAACAGAATATTCTTCTCTTCGCTCAAAACAGTGTCAAAGGATGGTTGGATTCTTCGCTGATCTTGGTGAGTGGAATCTTCAATACCTTCATTACTTTGACGATTGCCTTTGTTTTTTCAATTTATGTCTTATTGAGTAAAGAAAGATTGGCATATCAAATCAAACTCATCTTAAAAGCCTTTATGTCTGATTCTAAACAGGCCACCATATATAAGGTTACTTCTCAGGCTTCAGAGATCTACTCTTCCTTTGTCTATGGGCAAGTCGTGGAAGCAGGCATCGTAGGGGTCATCTTCTTTGTGGTCTTGTCTTTATTGAATTATCCTTATGCGATCTTGATTTCAACGATCATTGCGTTTACGGCCTTGATTCCTATGGTTGGGGCCATGATTGGGATGGCGGTTGGGATGGTTTTGATTGCGACCATCGATCCGATTCAAGCCCTATGGTTCTTTGTGGTCTTCCAAGTTCTTCAACAATTGGAAAACAATTTGATTTATCCTAATGTGGTAGGCAAGAAAATTGGATTACCTGCGATTTGGGTCTTGGTGGCCATCACCTTGGGTGGTAGCTTGTTTGGGGTCTTAGGAGTGGTCTTATCGATTCCTACCTTTACACTATTCTATGTCTTGTTTAGAGAACAGGTGACCTTAAGAGTCGCTTCAAAAAATCAAACAAAGTAAAAGGTGCTTCGCACCTTTTTAAATGAGTTTTTCGATTTCTAAACGAAGGGTTTCATTGATCTCTGTGATCTTTTGAAGTTCTTCGTAGAGGGCTTTTGCGCCATCCAACACATGATCATAATCTTTAACGAACGAAGATAGTTTATTTTTCATCGCTGGATGTCTAAATTCTACCCGTCGATCTAAAGCGAAAGGATCGATCAAGGCATCTGTAGGATCATCAAGTAAAGGTAAGATCGATAGATAACGATCTACCGCATGAACACAGATCAAACGATGAGCGGATAAGATCTCACCTCGACGATATCTTCCTAATCCCACATAGAGATTGGTTAGAATCTCATTGAGCGCATAGGAAAGATCTTCTTGACGAAGTTCTTGGATCTTACGGGTAGGAAGATTGGAAAGCTCAAATCCTTTTTTCTTAAAGATAAAGCGTCCTGGACTAAAGGCAATAGAAGGCATTTCATCCAGTTCGAAGATGGCGAATTCCGCATAGATCCCATCCTTCCACATCACCTTATAACCATCAACGGTGTTTCTAAAATAATAAGCAAGTGGAGAAATAGCCTCTAACCAATCCAAGTCGATCAATAGGTCATTCTTATAACCATCTTTTACGATCACAAAGAAATCGAGATCAGAATATTCATCCATTCGACTTGTTTCTGCGCAAGACCCTAAAGCCAATAAGGCGATGGATCCTTCATGAGAATACAAATGTTTACCTAACGCATTGAGTCGATTTTCAAGTTTATCGTTCATAGGGTTTCCTCCTACTTAAGAATACTGGGCAAACACCTTAAAAACAAGAGTAATTTTGATACAATAGGTTAGAAAAAGACGAAGGTCTAAACGAGGTTATCAATGAGAAAAATGAGTTTAATGGTTCTACTTACTTTAGGACTGGTATCGTGTAGTGCTGCAGGCTATCATAAGATCAGTGCAGAAAAAGCCAAATCGATGATGGATGAAGGCAATGTGATCCTCATCGATGTGAGGACAAGCTCAGAATACAATGAGGGACATATCGAAGGGGCACTTCTTCTTCCCAATGAAAACATTGGGACAACTCAGCCTTCTCTATTACCTGATAAGGATGCGGTCATTTTAGTCTATTGTCGAAGTGGCAATCGTTCTAAACAAGCTTCAGATAAATTGGTTGCGATGGGTTATACCAAGGTCTATGACTTTGGAGGCATCATCGATTGGCCATATGACATCGTCAACTAAGAATTTAAACGGGTCTCTACATCACGTTGAGATCAATGTCTCAAACTTAGAAGTCTCTAGATCCTTTTATACTTGGTTCTTACTTGAATTGGGTTATACCTTATTTCAAACTTGGCCAAAAGGTTTCTCCTATAAGAAAGATGAGACCTATCTTGTCTTTGTCCAAACGGAAGAAAAGTATCTTGATAAGACTTATCATCGAAGTTCAACGGGACTTAATCATTTGGCCTTTCATTGTGATAAAGCACTGATCGATAGATTGACCACACAAGTTAAAGAGAAAGGCATCCCCATCTTATATGCGGATCGTCATCCTTACGCCAATGGATCTGAAGCTTATGCCTTATTCTTTGAAGATCCTGATCGACTAAAGATCGAATGTGCAGCCTATTAAATTAAAAAAACGCCTGAGGCGTTTTTAAGTGTTAATTGTCGAGCTTTAGATCGCCATCTTTTATCTTGCCTTGTTTAACCAAGACGAGATAAACGAGATAACTGATCACCGCAGGAAGAATAAAATGTAGGATCAAGATAGAAATCAAGGTTGTGGTGGTAAAGCCCATCTCATTGAGTGTGGTGATTTGACCCACTAAACCAGAAGTTCCCATTCCGGCCCCAACCGCAATATTGGACATCTTAAAGATTGTGGTTGAAATTGGACCTACAATCAAAGCCGCAATCGTAGGAGGTAGTAAGATCCAACCATTCTTGATGACATTGGCCAATTGAAGCTTGGCAGTTCCTAAGCCTACACCTACAAAACTAGAAATCTTATTGTCTTTATAACCGATGGCCGCAAAGCCCATCATCGCACAAGCACATCCTACAGTCGCTGCCCCAGCAGCGAGTCCAGTAAGGTTCAGCATGATCGCAAGACCCGCTGAAGTTAAAGGTGAAACCAAAACGAAGCCCATAACGACCGCAATAATGGCACCCATCAATAAAGGTTGATACGTTGTCGCCGTAACGATGATGGATCCTAAGAAGGTCATCACGTTGGCGATGAGTGGAGATACAGTTAATGAAATCAAAGCCCCAACCAAGATCACAAACAAAGGCGTGATCAAGATGTCTAGTGGGGTTTCTTTAGAAACGAATTTACCGGCTTCTACGGCGATCAAGGCCGCAACATAAGCCCCAGCGGGACCTCCTGCGGTATAACCTAAGACACCTGCCACCACAGAAGAGAATAAAACCAAATTAGGAGCTCCTAATCTAAAGGCAATCGCAACGCCTATCGCAGCGCCTGTCAAACCCATCGATGTGGTCCCAATCAAAATTAATTGGGCTGAGATGGGGTTTTCACCCCATAAGACGATGGATTGTTGACCCCAGGTCTTGATGATGAGGCCCACAACCAAAGAAGCCATTAAACCAAAAGCCATGGCACTCATGGCGTCTATACCGTATTTTTGTAAGGAAATAATAATGTTCTTTTTCTTCAAGAAAGATTTCATAGAGGTTCCTCTTTTTCTGTGATTACTTTACTTTAAAAGGAGTCAAATGTAAACCATAATGCGATACGTTAAAGCTTTTTCTGATCATAAGCATGACAACATTCATCTGTTTATCACAATCCAACAATCGTTTTAATTGACAGATAAGGCTAACTGTATTACACTAATGATACAGTTAGTTCAAACTGACTTCAATTCCGTGTCCTATGACACCAAGGAGCCTTATGAATCCGACAATGATTTTGTTTCTAGAATTTGCGATGATTGGCGTTGTTTACTTCCTATTGTATCGTTTCTTGTTCAATCAAGTGTTTAAATGGAAAATGATTCATTCGATTTGGTTACCGTTACTTGTATCAGTATTCAGTATCGTCTTAGCGATCATTATGTTTACGTCAAAAGATCAGACAGGTTGGAATGACTTGGCTGCGATCGCGACCTTGATGGTCTTTAATTTCCCAGTGGTTGGATTCTTTATCCCCTTTGGGATTGATGCCTTGATTACAAACAAAAAATCTAAAAAAATCTAGTAGTATTATCCCGACCTTTTGGACGGGATTTTTATTGGGGAACTGTGAATAACACAGGAAAGGATAAAGTATGGATACTCTATTCGTAGTCTATGGAATGATGGCTTTGGCTGGGATCGTTTATTTTGCACTCTATCGATTGATCGCGTTTAAACTTCTTAAATGGAAGATGCTTCATTCGATTTGGTTGCCTCTTGTTTACTCATTGGGTTTTACAGGTTATGGAATAAGTCTTCTATCGACCCCATGGTTTGGGAATAATCGGACCTTACTGTCTATTTTTGGGGTCATGGTTGAACTCAACTTCCCAGTTTTGGTCTTCTTTGTGATCTTTGGAATATTCTTGATCATCGATAAGAAAAAGACAGCCTAAAATAATTCTATGATAATCCCGTTTGAATTCAGACGGGATTTTTTATATACTAAAGATGCACCTCGTGCTTAGAGAGTAGGCTGTCATGACCTTAAAAGAATTAAGACCAGGACAAAAAGGCATTATAGAAGCTTTAGGTAAACAAAGCACCTTACGTAAAAGAATCATCGATATGGGTCTAACCATAGGAACAGAAATCAAAGTCATCAAATTGGCTCCTTTAGGAGACCCCATTGAGATCAAAGTAAGAGGCTATCAATTGAGCCTTCGTTTAAACGAAGCTTCTGAAATCTTTGTGAGATTGATCGTATGAGTAAAACCATTGCTTTGGTGGGCAATCCCAATTGTGGAAAATCGACCTTATTCAATATCTTAACGGGATCCAATCAATATGTAGGAAATTGGCCAGGCGTTACGGTTGAGAAAAAACTGGGATTAGTAAAGAAAAATAAATTAGAATTAACCATCGTAGATCTTCCTGGGATCTATTCATTATCGACGTCGACTTTAGAAGAAGTCATCACTCGAGAATACATCGAAAGCGATGAGGTTGACCTCATCGTCAACATCGTGGATGCGTCCAATTTAGAACGCAACCTCTTTTTGAGTTTACAACTCATGGAGATTGGTAAACCCATGATCATAGCCTTGAATATGATGGATGTCTTAAGAGCTCATAAAGATGAACTTGATATCGCTCATTTGAGCCAACACTTAGGCATTGAGATCTATGAGATCGTTGCCTCTAAGGAACAAGGCATAGAAGGCTTGATCAAAGCGATGGAGAATGATCACCATGAGGTTCAACAGCTTTCTTTTTATCGACCTAAAATTCAAAAACTAATTACTCAAGTCAAAGAAGTTTTAAAAATAGACGTTAGTCCTACTTTACACGCGATTCGTTTTATCGAAGAAGGAATGAGTGCTGCTTTAGGTCATGATAAAGGACCGGTTGATCTGATTGGATTAAACCTTAAAGTTGAAGAAGCACTGAAAGACGAAGATCTTGATCGAGATATGATCATCTCCGATGAGAAGTATCGTTTTATAACCGAACTCTCATCTCATGTCTTAAAACGCAATGAAGATGAAACCAAGACCTTGACCCATCGAATCGATGCCTTGGTGACGCATCGAATTTTAGCGTTCCCTATCTTTTTTGGGGTCATGTGGATCGTGTTTATGTTGGCGTTTGGACCCTTTGGAGCGTTTCTAAAGGTCGGTTTCGAATACTTGATTCATGTGGTCATCATTCAAAATATCGCATCACTGTTGACCTTTATTGGGGTATCTCCTTGGGTCTATGGTTTGGTGGTGGATGGGATCTTAGGAGGAGTAGGCTCCGTCTTAGGTTTCTTACCTGAAATTACGATCTTATTTGTTGTCTTATCGATTCTAGAAGATACGGGTTATATGGCCAGAGCGGCCTTCATCATGGATCGTGTTTTGAGAAGATTTGGTTTATCAGGAAAATCGTTTATTCCAATGATCATAGGGTTTGGATGTACCGTACCGGCGCTTATGGCGACCCGTACTTTAGAAAACGAAAAGGATCGTCGTTTAACGATGATGATCATTCCGTTTATGTCTTGTAGTGCACGCTTTCCCATCTATGCGGTTTTTGCGGCTGCGCTTTTTACCAACAATCAAGCCTTGGCTGTTTATTCGATGTATATCTTAGGCATCGTTGTGGCGATCCTTTCAGGGATCTTCTTAAAACGTTTCGTAACGAAGGGGTCTGTCAGTAGTTTCATCATGGAACTTCCTGAGTATCATCGTCCTACTTTACGTAATCTGTACCTTCATACGTGGGATAAGGTAAAAGGCTTCGTCGTGAAAGCAGGAACCCTTTTACTCTTAGCTTCGATTGTGATCTATCTGATGAGCACGATGACCTTTTCTTTAGAACCAGCGGTTGATCAAGTCGATTCGATGATTGGATCGATAGGGATGTTTATCGCCCCAATCTTTGCGCCTTTGGGCTTTGGGGATTGGAGATCTTCGATCTCACTTTTAGTAGGGTTTGTGGCGAAAGAAGCCGTTGTATCTACCTTAGGCGTGCTTTATGGGGTAGGAGGCAACGCAGCTCAACATTCAGCTGCTTTGGTTGAACCCATAAGAGCTGCCTATACACCTTTATCAGGCTTTTCGTTTATGACCTTTACCTTACTGTATTTACCTTGTATCGCAGCTTTTGCGACTTTAAAAAGAGAGATGAATTCGTGGAAATGGACCTTCATCGCAGTAGCTTATCAAACAGGTGTCGCTTATGTCTTAGCCTTGGTCATTTATCAAGGTGGAAAGTTGATGGGCTTTTAAAATGGCAGATGTCATCATCCTAGGACTCGTTGGTGCACTCATAGGAATAATAGTGTATTATTTAAGTAAGCAAAGACAAAACCATTGTGGGGATGGCTGTAGTGGCTGTGTTGAACATAAAAATAAATGCGATAAATGTGATGTGGAAGTTTTGAAGAAAGAACTTAAAGCTCAACTCCGTAAATAATTTTTAGGAGGATAACCTATGATCATCATCGTCTTGGGCATAACGAATATTGTCACCTCTTGTATCTCGATCATGATTCTTTATTTTCTCTATTTTCAGTTTAAAGGAAGAGTCAAAGGGATAGAGGCGTGGATTATTTTTATGACCTTACTTTTATTAGGTTTCCTTTTTGATATCTCACGTTTATGGTTTCCTGAATGGATTGCGATCCTCCTATCGAATCCTCTACAAGCACTTTCGTTTATTTGTTTATATATAGGGTTTGGACGCTTTTTAGAGAAACCGGTGAATCTTAAGGTTCCTTATCTTGTCTTTGGGAGCTACCTAATTGTATTGGTTTATTTTACTTTATTCGATAATAGTCTTGTGTATCGTCAATTCTTTTTGTATCTTTATTCGATTTATATCAATTTAACAATTTCATATTTTTTATTAAAACAAAGCACTAAAGAACTCGGCAAGACCGGTCTTTTTGCGTCTTTGATTTTGTTTATCGCTGCGATCATATCTGCGTTTGGGTTTGGGTTAAATTTGGCAACCTCTAATACAAGCTCGTATTTGGGTAATAACCCTGCGGATATCTTTACTTTAGGGTCCATCATCGTGATTACCATCTTGTTGACCTACACTCAGATCATGTTGGTGAGTGCGAGATTATTGGACAATGTCTTGGTTTCAGAAAGAAAATTCTCACTGGTCTTTGATAATTCTCAACTTCCTGTTTTGATCACACGGGTATCAGATGGAAGAATCTATACCGCGAACCAAAGTTTTGAGATCTTATTTGGTTATAGCTTAAAAGAATTAGAAGGAAGAACAACCCTTGACCTCAATCTATGGGATGATCCTGATCAACGACAACAACTCATCAATGAGATTAAAAGAGACATGAAGATCAAAGATAGAGAAGCCCTGTTTATTACGAAAGATGGTCGAAAAGTAGTCTGTTTGATTTCATGTAATGTGACACGAATCCAAGGAGATGATTACATCATCAACGACATACACGATGTGACTGAAAGCGTATCTTTAAGAGAAGAACTTAAACGATTAGCGACCTATGATCATCTAACGGGTCTAGCCAATCGATCTTTATTCTATGATCGCTTTGAGCAAGCCAATGCGTTAGCGCTAAGACATCAACATCAGCTCTCCATCATCATGATGGATATGGATGATCTAAAAGAGCTCAATGATCAATATGGACATCTTATTGGGGATAAGGCTTTGGTCTATTTGGCCAATCAAATCAACAGCGTCTTAAGGAAAACAGATACTTTCGCTCGTTTTGGGGGAGATGAATTCTGCATCATTTTAAATGAGATGAACAACATCGAAGGAACGCTCTTTGTGATCAAACGTATTCAAGAAGTTCAACAAACCCCAATGGTGGTCGATGGGATTTCTCATATGGTTCATGTGAGTATGGGCATCTCTTTGTTTCCTCAAGATGGGACCACGATCAATGAACTCATCAAGAAGGCAGATAAAGCCATGTATGATGTGAAATCAAAACAACGAAATAACTATAAATTCTATGGGGATCTGGAAAATGAATCTAAAAAATGACGCTTTAAAAGAATTGTGGAAACAGATCGCACAAGGCGATCAAGATTATTATGACAGTGCATTAAAACCCCAAGGGGCCAGTATCAGTAAAGACATCTATTATGCGAATACAACTGAGAAACTTCAAGCTTTAGAAATCATTCGTCCCAAAGGTTCTAAAAAGATCTTACCGGTCATCGTTCATATCCATGGGGGTGGCTGGATCTATGGACATAAAGATTCTTACTATAAATATTACTGTATGGAGCTTTCTAAACGAGGCTATGCGGTCTTAAACATCAATTATCGTTTAGCTTTTGATGATCCTTATCCTGCTTGTGTTCAAGACATCTTTAAGGTCTTTGAATGGATGAGTGCTCACGCAAGTGAAGAGAAACTTGATTTAAACAATGTCTTTTTGGTGGGTGATTCTGCAGGGGCTCATTTAAGTGCCTTGTGTACAGAGATCCATTTAAGCTCTGATCTACAAAAACGTTATGAGGTCCAAGCATCACCTATAAAAATCAAAGCTTTAGGTTTAAGTTGTGGGGTCTATGATGTAGAAAGACATCTCAAAGATGATCCTGATCCGATGACCTTAATGATGATCAAAACGGTCTTTCATCGAAATGATTTTAGAAGACATCCCTTATATCGATACAGTTCTGTATCGACCTTACTGAGTTCTAACTTTCC
>CAZXTB010000019.1:0-304 GCA_964643535.1 uncultured Erysipelotrichaceae bacterium
GCCCAACCATAAAGATCCAACGATGGTTGCCCCACTTCGTGAGGTACCAGGAATGATCGCTAAGGTTTGAAAAGCCCCGATCGCTAAAGCTTGAGGAAAAGAAATGTCTTTTAGATGACTGACTTTAACAGGAATCTTTTTACGTTCCACATAGATGAATAAGAAGCCATAGATGATCAGGGTCGATGCGATCACGATCAAGAGATAACCACTCATCATTTGATCCACCACATCATCCAACAGTAATCCAATGACCGCTGCAGGCAAGGATGCGACAACGATCTTGACCCATAAGAGAAGGGTA
>CAZXTB010000019.1:314-12129 GCA_964643535.1 uncultured Erysipelotrichaceae bacterium
TTACTCTTTCCTAAAGGATTAAGAATCTTAAAGAAAAGCAGGAGAACAGCTAAGACAGAACCTATCTGAATGAAGACAATGAATAGATTGGTGAACTCTACAGTAGAGGTCATAGGCCAAAACGCATTGAAGATCTTCATATGTCCTGTCGACGAAATCGGTAACCATTCGGTGATCCCTTGGATCACCCCTAAAATAAACGCTTTAATCAGTTCGATGAAATTTTCCATAGGTCAATTATACACCCAGTCATTGTGAGAAAAGAGATTAAAGTGTATGATTAAAAGAGGTAAATGTGACATTTGTCTAAATATGGACAAGTCTATTTATCAGGATCACAAAATAGGAGGCTTTTATGCGAGGCGTATTTACCACAGTTAAATTTCTTAGAAATGAAATCTTTAAAAACATTTCTGCGGCAGCCTATGAAGGCTGGAGTAAAGAAGAAATAGAAGATATTCCTTTTCAGATGATCGAAGAAGGTAAACCCTTATATCGTGATTCTATTGAACGTGAAAGAGAAATCGTAAGAGCTCGAATTAAGCTCGCGCTGAATATGGAGTTGGGGACTCGTTTCGATAAGAACTTTATCGAAGAAGATCTTGAAGTTTTGAAAACGAAAAAAGTGGGTTTATCTTTGGTCAGTGTCATTCCTCAAGCCTGTGAAGCTTGCGAAGAGAAAAGCTTCTTTGTGACCAATGCCTGTCATGGCTGTTTGGCTCATCCTTGTGTAGAAGTGTGTCCTGTCAAAGCCGTAAGCATGCAGAATGGTCAATCGTTTATCGATCAGGAAGCCTGTGTTAAGTGTGGACGATGCTATGATGTTTGTCCTTATGGTTCCATCGTTAAAAACGAAAGACCTTGTAATGCAGCCTGTGGGGTCAATGCATTTACGAAGGATGAAGAAGATCGAGCCGTCATCATCACCGAGAAATGTGTTAGTTGTGGAATGTGTATGGTGAGCTGTCCTTTTGGCGCCATCATGGATAAATCAGAGATCTATCAACTCATCGAAGCCTTTAAAGGACCCGATGAAGTCTGTGCCATCATCGCTCCTGCTTTTGTAGGTCAGTTTGGGGATAAGGTAAGCCCTGATCAAGTCGTTGAAGGATTGCTTCAGTTGGGTTTTGATGATGTGCGTGAGGTGGCGTATGGGGCCGATATTACCACGGTCGATGAAGCCCGTCACTTTCTTAAACATGTCCCTGTCGATCAACCTTTCTTAGCGACCTCATGTTGTCCTGCTTGGTTAAAAGTAGCCCAAAAAGAATTGGGCGATAAGAAATATTGTGTATCGGATTCTTCTTCTCCTATGGTAGAAACAGCCAATTTCTTAAGAAAGCAATTTCCTAAGACAAGGATCGTTTTCGTAGGGCCTTGTTCAGCGAAGAAGTTTGAAGCTGCTTATATGGATACCCATCAAAACGTCAACTATGTACTTACCTATGAAGAGATCAATGCGATGTTTATTGCCAGAGGCATCGACTTGGCATCTTTAAACCCAACGAAGGTATTGGATCATGCTTCTGTTGATGGTCGTGGTTTCGCCATCAGTGGAGGGGTATTGAATGCGGTTGAGAATGTCATTCGTCGATTGGATCCTGATCGAGTCGTTAAAGTAGAACGTGCTGAGAATCTTCATAATTGTCGTAAGATGCTTCTTTTAGCGAAAGCAGGAAAGAAGGATGGATATCTATTAGAAGGCATGGCTTGTCCTGGAGGATGTGTTGGTGGAGCAGGAACCTTGATCCATCAAAATAAGGCTGCAGCCAACGTCACCAATTTCGCTCGTTCATCCGATAAAGCTTCCGCTTTAAAAACCTATGAAGCCTTTAAAAAGCAGGATTAACCTGCTTCTTAGAAAGAAACCCTATGAAAATCTTGATTACGGAACTTTATACTTTACCCTTAGATGTGAAAGAACGCTTTGAAAATGCGGGCTTTCCTGTCGATTATACAGATGGGACCAAAGAAATCGATCCTTCCCTTTACGATGTGGTCTATGGTCAACATCCTTTTAAGCACTTCCCCTATGCTGCTTTCACCAACTTAAAAATGCTTCAACTCAGCTCAGCTGGAATCGATCATTTACCTGTAGAATCTTGGTTAAAAGATAAGGTCCTGATCTCCAATGCGAAAGGGGTCTATAGTGCTCCGATTGCGGAGATGATCGTGATGAGTATCTTGATGGGACTTAAACAAGTGCCTCAGTTTATGACTTCTCAAAGAAATCACGCATGGAAAAAAGAAAATACACGTGAACTTGGTTTTCTTAAGGTCTTGTTTTTAGGAACAGGCAACATCGCTACTGAAGCAGCGCTTCGTTTAGCGCCTTTTGGACCTCTTCTCATAGGCTTAAACTCCAATGGTAGACCCATTGAGCATTTTAATGTCACAGGCAAACTAAGTGAGCTTCATGCTTATTTAACAAGTGCCGACATCATCGTCAATACCTTGCCTTTGACTTTAGAAACCACCCATCTGATGGATGAGAAATTCTTTAGTTCACTTAAAGCTCAAACCATTTTCATCAACATCGGAAGAGGGAAGTCCGTCGATGAGGCAGCTTTAATCAAAGCCTTGGAGTCTGATCAACTTTCTTTCGTCTATTTAGATGTCTTTGAGGAAGAACCTTTAAGACAAGACAGTCCTTTATGGGCTCATCCTAAGGTATTTATTACGCCTCATAATTCAGGCTATGGCCAATTGATGTTTGAGAGAAACTACACCTTACTGCTCAATAATATTCAGCACTATCTTTCAAATGAACCTTTGGAGAATCAACTATGAGTGATGAAGAACGTTCGCTTTTGGTTAAACTGGTCACCTCTTATGAGGATGATTTCTTAGGGGTCGATCAAACCAGTCTCTTAGCATGTTTAAAAGACATACAAGCGACTTTTGGGCTTATTCCTGAAGAAGCTTTAGGTTTGATGAGTACCCAATTAAAAACCTCACCTGCGATCTTAAAAGGCTTGATTTCTCGTAGTCCTTCCTTAAGAACAGAAACCAAGATTCATACGATTACCTTATGTAACGGAGAAAGATGTAGTAATCGAGGCGCTGAAGCTTTTATAAGAAGCGTAGAAAAAGCTTTAGGAACATCAGTGGGTTCAAAAACTAAAGATGGACGCTTTGAGCTAAAGACCCAACGATGTCTTCATCGATGTGAGTTTGGGATCAATGTAAACATCGATGCGATTGAACATACCCAGATGACTTTAGAGAAGCTCTTAGCTGAACTTAAAAAAATATAAATAAAGGCAAGTTCTTATGAACTTGCCTTTTCTTTAAGCTTTGGATGTTTTTGAACGAAGACGTTTAATAAACCAAACAATGACCACCACTGCGATGATCGCAAAGACCGCAAAGGTTAGATCTTGATAGGTCCCTAAGATGGAGACGATGGTATGCCAATTGGCTCCTAAGGCAGCTCCCGCATAAACGAGAAGAATGTTCCAAATCAAGGTCCCGATGACCGTATAAAGTAAGAAGTATTTAAAGTTCATCTTAGCCATTCCTGCAGGAATGGAAATCAATGACCGTAAGACCGGAATCATACGACAGATGAAGACCGCTAAATAACCACGCTTCTCAAACCACTTGTCGGCTTTTTCAATGTCTTCTACGTTTAAACGTAAGATATAACCCCACTTTTCGATGAATCTTTCAATGACTTCTACGTTGAATTTATAACCGATCCAATACAAGACCACAGCGCCTAGGACTGAACCCAGTGTCGCAGCGATGATGACGCCTACCGCATTCATCCCATATTCTGGGACCGTTGTGGCGAAACCCCCAAAGGCTAAGATGACCTCTGAAGGGATAGGAGGAAAAATATTCTCAACGAAGATCAGAAAGAAGACTCCGAAATATCCAAATTGACGCATTAAACTGATGATCCATTGTTCCATAAGTGAGTTCCTTGCTTTCTGTACGCTCTGTATTTTCCCACGACCATTAGGATAAGTCAAGAAAGCCTATTTCTAAGATGGACTCATTATTAAAAAAGCGCAAAGCGCTTTTACTTATATTCGTTGTATTTAAGGTTTTTACCTTTAACTTTTTGACTGGGATACTTTGCTTCGTTTTGGATCATTTTCTTTTTAAGGGCATCTTCTAAATCGATGTGATAAAGATCAGAAATCCTTAAGAGATAATAGAACACATCGGCGAGCTCTTCTTGGACCTTTAAAGGTTGAGCCTTGTAGTAGGCATCACATTCTTCATTTGTTTTAAATCGAAACAACTGAAGCAGTTCATTGGATTCCGTTGAAAGGCCGATCGTTAGATCTTTTAAGGAATGAAATTGGGTCCAGTCTCTTTCTTCAGAAAAATCTGAGATCAGTTTTTGAAGAGTCTCTAGTTGCGTCATGAGAGATCTGGATCTATCTTTTCATATAGGACAAAGTCTTGCCAAGTCCCAAAGATCTTTTCGTTTTGTTTTAAGACACCTACTCTTAAATAACCTGCGTCTAGTGCTGCTTTTTGACCTGGTTCATAAGAGATCAAAAAGGTCATGGTTGCTTTTCTAAAATGATACTCATGAAAAGCGAGGTTGGTGGCTCTGTTTAAAATAGGGACATTATAACCTAAGCCTAGAAGGGTCTTATCGATGGAGAAACTGATGTCGCATATTTGTTGATGATCATCGAAGATACGCGTAATCTTAACGACCCCGATCATTTTACGATCATCGGTGATGACGGAGAAACGATAAGCGATCTTACGATCGGCTTCGATGATGGATCTTAAGAGTCTAATACGTTGAGATTGAAGTGAAAAATCCAGATCACCTGAATCAAAAAGTTGTTCGTGTTGAAAACGATTTTCGTTGTAGTACGTGAAAACATCTTCTAAGGTCATATCATGCATCGGTACTAGATAAAAATTCTCTAAATGTTTCCCCATGTTCATATCCTAACTTCCTCTATTGTATCGTATCGTGTGTGATTTTCAAAATAATTCGACCATAAGAGAAGGACTTGTTAAAATGATGTCCATAAGTGTGGTCAATACCTGTTGTTATAAGCTATAATAAAGTTAAGTGAGGAACCTTTTATGCTAAATACGAACCTAGCCATCCATGTGACGGGGCACAAACATCCCGATACTGACTCGATTTGTTCAGCCTTAGCTTATGCCAATCTTAAACGTAAACAGGGTCTAGATGCGATTGCTTGTCGTTTAGGCGAAGTTAACCATGAGACAAGATACATTTTAAATCGCTTTGGATTTGAAGAACCTATGGTTCTTAATGATGCGAGAATGACCTTATCGGAAATAGACTTGGATGAACTGGTTACGATCTCACCTGAAACGACCATCTTTGAAGCATGGCAGATCATACAAGATGAGAAAAAAGCCTTGGTGGTCGTTGATCAAGATCAACGTGTTTTAGGTTTTGTGACCAACAGTGATCTTTCGTCTATTGCGATGGGAGATACCGCAAAAAGCATCGAGCTTCTACAGAAGACCCCCATCAGTTATATCGCACAAACCTTAAGAGGAACTTTGGTGTATGAACCTGAGCATCCTCGTTTAAACGGTAAAGTATCGATCATTGCGGTCGCTGAACATAAACTAGAGAATTATGAATTATCTGATAGAACCGTTATCTTAGGCAATGATACTGAAGCTCAACTTCAAGCCATTGAGAAAGATGCGGCTTGTTTGGTGGTGGTTTGGACTGAAAAGATCAATGAGAATGTCATCGCTTTGGCCAAAGAAAAAGGCTGTGCCATCATTATTTCAGGTCATGGGACTTTAAATACCTCACGTTATCTTTATTATTCAACCCCGGTAAGATTCATTATGAGTACCGATCTTTTAACTTTCCAAAGAAGTGAATATGTCGATGATGTCTTAGCCAGATTGGTGAAGACAAGATTTAGATCTTATCCTGTCTTAGATGAGAAGAATCATATCTATGGTTTGATCTCAAGATTCCATTTGCTAAACGCAAGAAAGAAGAAGATCATCTTAGTCGATCACAATGAAGTATCTCAATCGGTAGATGCGGTCTTAGATGGAGACCTTATGGAAGTCATCGATCATCATCGTATCGGTGATATTACGACTTCTAAACCGATCATGTTTAGAAATCAATTGGTAGGATCTACCTGTACGATCATCGCTCAACTCTATGATGAAGCACGAGTCCCATTAGATGGGAAAATGGCGGGTCTCTTATGTGCTGCCATCATCTCAGATACCTTGAATTTTAAATCCCCAACGACCACCCAAACCGACATCAATACGGGTCAACGTTTAGCCCGTATCGCACAGGTCAATATCGAAGACTTAGCCAAAGAGATCTTCACCAATGGATCTGGTCTAAAAGACAAATCCATCGAAGACATCATTGAGCATGACATCAAAGAGTTTACCTTAGGTAAATACAGGGTCATGGTTGGGCAAATGTCTTTGTATGACCCTAATGTCATAGAACCTTTAAGAGTCGATCTGGTGAAAGCCATGAAGGCTTATGCGGCTGAAAAGAGACTGGATCTCTTGATGCTGCTGTTTACTGGACTTGAGAATAATAAATCAGCCGTCCTTTATGCAGGAAAAGAATCTTGGATCGCAACGGATGCCTTTGATAAGGTCACCAATGATGCCTTAGTCTATTACGATGTCATCTCAAGAAAGAAACAAGTCATGCCTAGATTATCGGCGGTTGTGGAAGGAAGTGGATTATAAGATGAGACTCGCGACTGTAGGGACATCGTTTATCACGGAACACTTTATCGCTGCTGCGCTTTTAGAAGGTTCTTTTAAAGTCACTACCGTTTATTCTAGAAGCATAGATAAGGCAAAAGCCTTAGCCGATAAATTTAAGATTCCTTATGTTCAAGATGATTATAAAGCCTTAGTGAATGATCCTAATCTAGAGGTCATTTATATCGCTACCCCTAATGATACTCATTTTAATCTTGCGAAAGAAGCTTTAGAAGCTAAGAAACATGTCATCTTAGAGAAACCTTTTGTGTCTCATCATAAAGAACTAAAAGCCTTATTGAAGATCGCAAAAGACAATGATCGCTTTGTCTTTGATGCGATCATACCGATGCATTTGCCTAATTATCCCATTCTAAAAGAAGCGCTTTCTAAAGTGGGTCGATTAAGAGTTTGTAATTTATCGATGGTTCAACGTTCATCTCGATACAATGCCTTATTATCAGGAGAAGAACCTGCCATCTTCTCTTTGAATCATTCAGGAGGTGCTTTGATGGATCTTGGGATTTATCCCATCAGTATCTGTATGGGTCTTTTTGGGAAACCAAAAGATGTGGATTATTTGTGTAATAAGTTTAGTAATGGGATCGATGTGAATGGGGTCATAACGATGTCTTATCCTGATTTCATCGTTGTCGCAACCATTGCGAAGGACTCTACAGGACTTAATTTTATGACCTTCAGTGGTGATCAAGCCCACGTTTTAGTCGATAAGGCACCTTCTTTGATTTCCTCCATTGTTTTGGTTGAGAAAGATAAGAGCACAGAGTTGGCTCATTCTCAAGATTCTTCTCCTATGGTGTATGAGATCAAAGACTTCTATGAGGTCATTACTCAAAAAGATACTCTAAGATATGATACATGGATGAAGTTAACTTCTGATGCCTTTGAAGTAGTGGATACATGTCGAAAAAAAGCCGATATCATCTTTACGGCGGATCGAGAAAAATAAAATGAAACTGGTTATTTCTAAAGACGCTCAACATTGCGCAGCGATGGTGGCTCATCTGATCGAGGGCCAACTTAAGCAGAAACCTGAATCTTGGATAGGATTACCTTATAGTCCTTCGTTTAAACAAGTCTATGAATACTTGGTGGAAGCCCATCAGAATAAAGAAGTTGATTTTTCTAAAGCTCATTATATGGGCATCTCTGAAGTTCAACGATGTGAATCTTGTAGTTCTCTAAAAGATCAGATCACCAAACGTTTCTTAAGCCCTTGTGAGATCGATGAAGATCATATTCATTTCTTCGATGCGGATGATTTAAACAATACAGGCAATGTCTTTAATCAATTCCTAGATGCGATCGATGGCTTAGATCTTTTGATCACCACCATCGGTACAGATGGCCACATCGCCAACAATAACTCATCCGATGCCCTATATCCTCGTATTCATATGGATTCGATCTCTGATGCGACTAGACAAACCCTAGTGGTCGATTATGATGACCTCAGTGAAGTTCCTACTCAGATCTTAACCGTAGGGATACAAGATCTATTAAACGCTCGTAAAGTCGTGGTCATGGCTTCAGGTAGAAATAAATCCTCTGTCGTTAAGACCTTACTGAACACAAAAAAAATATCGACGACTTTTCCAGCGTCGATGATTCATCTTCATCACAATGCGATCTTGGCCATCGATGCGGAAGCCGCAAGCGAAGCGGGTCTTAAAATGCCTACCTTTGAGTAGGAAAGTATTCTTTTAGTTGATCGATATAAGGAAGATTATGAGGAATCCAGTCGATGAGATGGAGCTCCTCTTTTTTTATGAACTGTATCTTCTCATAGATGATGGGTTTAAAAGAACCTTCGATGAAGGTGCTAAACCAGGTCAAATGAAGTTGGCCTTGTGGAGTTGAGACCTCATAATCAAACATCGCTTGAGCACTGATGACTTTGACTTGACCTTCCTCATCGATCTCTCTAACCAAGGCTTCAATTAAGCTTTCATCTGCTTCTACTTTGCCTCCAGGACATTCCCAATAGCCTTTAAAAGGGTCACTTAAACGTTGACCTACTAGAAGACCTTCTTCATTAAAAATCGCTGCGATGACCACTTCTCTCATGGGATAAGCATAACAGTGTTTGTCCTCTTTCACAAGGATATGGTAAACTGAAAACGAGGAAAACATCGATGAAAATTGCACTACTGTATGATTTTGATAAGACCCTCTCCGATAGAGACATGCAAGAATACGGATTTATAGAAGATCTTGGTTTTAAAGACCCTTCTGAGTTTTGGACTTTGGTCGATCATCAAGCCAAAAACAACAGTATGGATCATATTCTAGCCTATCTCTATGAGATGGTAACCCAATCTAAACTTAAAGGTAAATCATTGACTCAAGAGGATCTTAGAGCCTATGCCTCACGCGTTCAATTGTATCCTGGGGTTAAGAGTTGGTTTGATTTGATCAATCACTATGGGGAAACCATGGGCTATGAAGTAGAGCACTATATTGTCTCTTCTGGCTTAAAAGAAATCATTGAGGCTACCCCCATCGCTCATTATTTTAAAAAGATCTATGCCTGTGAATTCTTTTACGATGAAAACAAACAAGCTATATGGCCTAAACTGGTGGTCAACTATACGATGAAGACCCAATTCATCTATCGCATCAACAAAGGCGTCTTAGACATCAACAACGACGAAGATCTTAATAAACACCAAGCCGATGAGGATAAACCAATTCCGTTTACCCATATGATCTACATCGGGGATGGATTAACCGATGTCCCTTCGATGAAGTTGATCAAGAATAGTGGAGGACATTCGATTGCGGTCTATCCACCCAATAAGGAAATCAAAGATGTGACGAAAGATCTGTTGAGCTATGGACGAGTGGATTTCGTAGCGCCTGCGGATTATACCCAAGGTTCTCGTTTACACCACATCATTTTAACCATCTTTAATAAACTGTATGGGGATGATTGTTGCGATCGTTTACCTAGGAATGATCCTTATGACCTTAAGTTCAAATTCAGAACGCTTTCTAACAGCTTTTAGTGCTTTAGAAGCCGATATGAATCGACGAATCAAGTCTGATCGATACATCTCTTATTCTGAAATGGTTCGTCGTGTTTCTAACCTTGATAAGGGCTATCATAAGTTTCAGCGCTATCTAGAAGAGTTTGGAGATCTACGTAATGCGATCGTTCATGAGAGGATCGACGGGGAAGTCATCGCTGAACCTCATCTTAAGATCGTTTTAGAAATCGAACAGATTGCCTCTGTTTTGACTCAACCCGAACGCGTTAAAGATCACTTTCTTAAGAAAGTCGATGTGGTCTCTAAAGAAACTTCGCTTAGTATAGCTTCACTCTTACTTGAAAGATCAGGTTATTCTAAAGTTCCAGTCTATGATGCGTCTCATCGATTCATGGGTCTATTAACCACCGATGCGATCACCCATTATCTGGTTAAACAATTGAGCACACCATCTTTTGTTTTCGCAAATGCGAAAGTAAGTGATGTCTTATTGATGGATACAAAAGATAGAAATGTTTCTTTTGTCTCTGAAAATGCGACCCTTCTTAGTGTCATCGCAGAATTTGAGCGAGCTTTATCTTTGGGTAAACGACTTCAAGAAGTGATCATAACCCAAGACGGAGCCCTTAATCAAAAGCCTTTAGGCATCATCACCGTAGCCGATTTAACCAGTATCTACGAGAAAATCAATCGTAATCTAATGGTTTAGTTTAATCAAACAAAGAAACAAAAAGGAAGATCCTATGAGCTTAGGACTAACGTCAGTTACTTTTAGAGATAAAAACATCGATGAGATCATCAGCCTGGTTAAACAGGCTGGTTTAAACTCGATCGAATGGGGATCAGATGTCCATGTGGCTGCTGGAGATTTAGAAAAAGCCAAGGAAGTTAAACAGAAATGTGATCTCGCAGGTTTATCGATCAGTTCGTATGGATCTTATTATAAAGCGGGTCCCATTGAAGAATTTAAACCTGTCCTAGAAAGTGCCATCGTTTTAGAAACGAAAATCATTCGTGTTTGGGCAGGACGAGAAGCCCCTGAAACCATCAGCGATGACCATTTTCATGACTTGGTCGCTCATCTTCAAGAAGCGTGTGATCTTTCTAAAGCTTATGGGATAACGATCGCTTTAGAGTATCATCGTAAATCAATGACCCAAAGTAAAGAAGGAAGTCTTCGTTTACTCAAGGAGGTTCATAGAGATAATCTTAAACTGTATTGGCAACCCAATCCAGAGGTCTCTTTTGAAGAACACCTTTTAGAAATCAAAACCCTAGCTCCTTATCTTGTGACCTTTCATGTGTTCAATTGGGGACAAAACAATGAGCGCTATTTACTAAGTGAAAACGAAGGCATTTCTAAGTGGCGTGCCTACTACACCCAAGCGCGTAAACATGGGTCCAATCCTAATGCCTTGATCGAATTTGTAAAAGAAGATAGTGTCGATTGTTTTACGCAAGATGCAGATGTATTAAAGATCATCGCTACTAAACCCCAAGCGATCCTCATGGGTCATCCTGAAGATGTCCAAAGAGTATTTGTAGCTTCAGTGATCGATCAGATCAAGCTTACCCATGACCTTTCAGAAAAAATCATCACCTTAGACAATTGGGATGAGTCCTTTGAGATCTTAGCTAAAACAGAAGTCATCTTCTCAACTTGGGGAATGATCAAGATCGATGAGGAAGCCTTATCACAGCGTCTACCTAAACTAAAAGCCGTCTTCTATGCGGCAGGTTCAGTTCATGGTTTCGCCAAGCCTTTGCTTGATCAAGGGATACGCATTTTTAGTGCCGTTAAATCCAATGCGATTCCTGTCGCAGAAGTGGTCAGTGCTCAGATCCTTTTATCCAACAAAGGATTCTTTCACTGTGTTTCTCCAGGTGATCAACATTCCTTTAAATTACTAAAATCAAATCTTTCAGATTATCCAGGAAATAAAAATGTGAAGGTAGGCATCTTAGGGGCAGGGGCCGTAGGAAGAATGGTCATAGATAAACTAGGCCAAAGTGATCTTGAATTGATGGTGTATGATCCTACCTTAAGTTCAACTGCGATCGCTGATTTAGGTGCCACAAAG
>CAZXTB010000020.1:0-8520 GCA_964643535.1 uncultured Erysipelotrichaceae bacterium
CGCAACTTTGTTACAGATCATGCGTTTGCTATTGATTAGAGGAAGAAGAAGATAATCGTTCATGAAGGTCCTTAGGGACCTTTTTTTTAGGAAAACACACTTTTTATGATTATTAAGAGTTATGAGCACCATAACATTAAGCAATCAGAATTCAGAAGAGACCACCTCATTTAATTATGGAAGTTGTGGAATTAGTCGGGTCTACTTAAACGGACTCAAAGAAGGGGAGTTACTTGTCTCAGATGATCCATTCTATATTCAAAATACAAATGGAGTTCTTGCGGGTATAGATCAAAGATTCACTACCTTTAATTTGGTAAAAGATGAAAAAGTTATGACTACCATTCAATTGAATTGGAGAAGCAATTGTGTTGAGACTTCAAGTGAGTTACTAAGTGTCAACAATATCATTACATCAAAACCATGGTTAGAAAGTATAGGAATACCTACTCTATTAGCTATTTTAAGCGTAAGTTTTATCTATTTGATTAAAAGGTTGAGAAAATGAAAAAACCTAAGATCGGTATAATAAGCTTATTCTTAGTGTTGATATTAATAAATCCACTCCCGATTAAGGCAGTTACCGTCATTAGTGTTACTAAAGAATTCTTAAATTTCGAAATTCTGGATGCATCTATAGATTCTGAAAAGATTACAATATCAGGATGGGCTTTTATTAATGACAGTCAGCACTTTAAAAACACCACTGATCATTCAATACGACTAGAGTTTATAAGCCTAAATCATTCTTTTATGGTTGATGCGACACTTACCAACCTCAGTATGACTTCAAGTTATGCTGCTTTGGGATATAGTTTCTGTGCAGATGGAGTCTATGGGTCAGGTTCATGTAATTATTACTATGAATATGTGGGTTTTGAAGTAAGCATTCCATTATCCAGTTTCATAAAAGGTAATAAATACACCACAAGTATTGCCTTTTACGCAAATTTGTCTCAGATGTACTACAAAACGCCACTCTATTATCCGATCACTAATGTATTGGAATCCATGGTAGGGGACTATAAGTTCTCTTTACTATCAAAATTGAATGACACTAGTATAAAAATCATAGAATCTCCTGTATATGCTAGAAAGGCACCGAATAAAACAGCTGCAATATGGTCTAGCGGATCAAACTGCTCAATAGCTTATCTTAATAAGCTTTATTTTAAGATGTATTCAGTCTACACGAAAATAATATATCGAACCATTTCTGAGAATCAAACATACTACCAAGTTAGTGCTAAAACTGATGTTTGTGTGGATATGAGAAGAAGAATAGTAGAAGGGACTGTCCTTAATCCTGTATGGATTTCCGGCATATTTGTAGAATATGGAGGCGTTCCTCTCGAGATAAATTCAATACTTATTAACGCAAATCCAGTAATAACAGCGGATAATTTTGAAATTACAGCAGGAAATCAGATAAATCTATTAGATTATGCGAAGTGTTATGATTTAGAAGATGGAGATTTAACTGAAAAAATCGTTATAGAATCAAGTGATTTTCAACAAAGAGCAGGTATTTATCAAGTTACTTATTATGTAGAAGACAAATATGGGTATTCTGATCGTAAAACGATAAACATTACCGTTAAAGAAGCCTATAATGATCCTCCAGTTATAGTCGCTGAGGATAGATCCGTTTTACAACACAGCATTTTCGATTACTTTGCAGATGTTAGTGCGTACGATAATCAAGATGGGAATCTTACCAGTCATGTTATTGCGCTTAATAGTATTGATACATCAGAACTAATCAATCAAAGTTTATGTTATCAAGTCTCTGATTCGATAGGGGCTACTTCAATCAAGTGTATAACTATTCATATTTTTAGTGAATTTGCTATGACAAGCAAGTATAGATATGTCTCAAAAACAAAACTATTCTATAATGAAAACGTACCGATGATATGGTTAGGCAAGATCAATGATATACAAGCACTCTTGGATAGCACAATTATCATTAAATCATCCTCTATAATAGCATTAAACTAACTTCGCATAATGTATATTATGTAATATTTATGGATATCTTTTCTTAACTATTCGAAAGTGAATATTGAAGCTCACCTTTTCTTTATAAGAGATATCAAAAAAAAGACCCTATTAGGGTCCAATTATATAAGTTTATCTAAGTACGATTCACCATATTGAGGTAGATCTACATTAAAATTATCCGCTACAGTAGCTCCTATGGCTCCGAAACATGTTCTTTCTTCTAGAAGTCCCCCGTTTGTAAAGGAAGGACTATAGAATATAAGCGGAATCTTCTCTCTTGTATGATCAGTTCCTTTATAAGTAGGATCATTTCCATGGTCTGCAGTTAGTATAACTAAGTCATCAGAGGTTAATTTCGTTATAAATTCACCCAATTGTCGATCAAACAAATCAATTTCTTCACCATACCCTATCGGATTACGTCTGTGACCCCAAAGGGCATCAAAATCAACTAAATTCACGAAACATAGGCCATTAAAGGGTTTATCTGCTAGTTTTATCGTAATATTCATCCCATCTTCATTGGATTTAGATTTGTAAGCTTCGGTAATTCCCTCTCCATCAAAAATATCTTTAATCTTGCCTACACTGATAACATCATAATTCTTTTCTTTTAAACTATCTAAGGCTGTTTTTCCAAAAGGTTTTAATGCGTAATCATGACGATTACTGGTACGTTTAAACTCCCCTTTTCTAGGCCCTATAAAAGGTCTCGCAATAATTCTACCAACTCTCCATTCAGGTTTCATAGTAAGCTCTCTTGCGATCTCACAGGCTCTATAGAGCTCAGAAAGTCCGAAAGTTTCTTCATGAGCAGCAATTTGAAGTACTGAGTCTGCGGAAGTATAGACGATCATCGCATTCGTCTTCATATGTTCTTCGCCCAATTCATCTAATATCTCAGTACCACTGGCTGATTTGTTCCCAATGATTGGATATCCCGTTCTACGACTTAATTCGTCAAGTAGTTCTTTTGGAAATCCGGTTTCTGTGAAAGTGATGAATGGTTTATCAATAAAAAGTCCCATCAACTCCCAGTGGCCAGTCATCGTATCTTTACCTAAACTAAGTTCAGACAGTTTTGTATAATAACCCAGAGGTTTTTTACTAGGTTCTACCCCTTTTAAAGGATGTAAATTTGAAATACCAAGTTTTTGTAGATTCGGAATGGTTAATTTATAGTTTTGTGCAATATGACCAAAAGTATCCGATCCTACATCCCCATAAGTAGCAGCATCTTTACTTTCTCCTACGCCCAAAGAATCCATTACGATGATAAATATTCTTTTAAAGTTCATACTAATCTCCTTTTCTTTTTGGATGAATCTTATCATAAGCAGATTTGAGTCGATTTTCTTCAATATGAGTATAAATTTGAGTGGTAGATATATCTGCATGACCTAATAATTCTTGAACTACTCTTAAATCTGCACCACCATTAAGCAAAGAAGTCGCAAAACTATGTCTTAGTTTATGCGGACTGATGTGATGATTTAGTCCTAAAGCTTTTTCTTTAGCGACCAACATCGTGTACACATATTGACGGCTTACAGATTTACCTTTCGGATTAATAAAGACATTTTCCGTTTTTGTTTTTAACCACATTAAGCGAGTTGAAGTGATGTAGTTTCTTAGATTCGAAGCGGTTAACTTTCCCATTGGAACCATACGTTCCTTGTTTCCTTTACCTAAGATTCTTAAATAACCATCATCAAGATACACTTGATTTAGTTTTAGGGTAACCAGTTCGCTTACACGAAGACCACATGAATATAATAAGTCAATTAAGGTTAAATCTAAATTCAAATGACTGCCCTCTTGAGATTCAAGAAGCTGGTCTATTTCGGTTTGATTGATGATTTTTGGTAATCTTGTGGTCTTTTTAACCTTAAAAAGATTAACTGTTGGATCTGATCTTTTTTCATCCAATCGAATTAAGTAATTGTATAAACCTTTTATACTTGAAATCATTCTTAAAACAGATGCGTTACTTTTATGTTTTACTTCTTCAGTGATATATTGATTTAATTTCTTAGTATCTACTAACTCAAAATCTATTTGATTCTTCTCAAAATAAACCTTAAGGTTTTTAAGATCACTTCTATAAGATTCTATGGTCAATTTTGCTTTGCGTTCAACATAGGTCAAATGATCAACATATTGACTTATGGCTGTTTCCCAGTTCATTGGGTATTCACTTGTGCTTGTAAAGTATCTAAAAGTTCTTTAGAAGCACTTCTTGAATGATCCGAAGACGTTCCAGTTGATATTAAACTTAGTTCATCAATCCTCTGTTCATAGGTTAATTGTGAGATTGAACTTGAAGTCGAAGAATCATTTTGAGCTTTAGAAACCAAATAATGTTGATTTGCACATGCTGCAACCTGACCTAGGTGAGTTACTGAAAAAACCTGAGAATTCTTAGCGATTTTATGCATTTTTTGACCTATGGCTGTAGCCACTCGACCAGAAACTCCTGAATCGATCTCATCAAATATTACTGTTTCGATTTGTTGTAGAGCATTAAAAATAACCTTTAGTCCCAACATTAAACGAGATAACTCTCCCCCACTGGCTACTTTTACCAATGGTTTCAACATTTCTCCAGGATTCATCGAAATTAAGAACTCTACTTCATCATAACCATTACTTGTATCTGTTCCTTCGCTGAAGTCTATTCTAAATTGTGCTTTATCAAGATAAAGATCTCTACATTCACTTAAAACCAACTGTTCTAGTTGAGTAGCCTTTTCTTTTCTAATCGCACTGATTTGATCAGCCAGTACTTTATAGAGTGCGTAGGCTTCTTTTTCTTGAATCAACAAAGCATCTAAAATTGCTTCACGATTGTTGATTAAAGCGACTCGATCTTCAAGTTCATGTTTTTTTAATTGGATATCTGCTATGGTATGACCGTATTTTTTCTTAAGTTTACTGATCAAGAACAATCTCTCTTGAATGGCATTTACATTATCTTCATCAAAGTTTAATAAACTCTTCGATTGATTAAGATCAGCGATCTTATCCATAAGCTCATAATACAATGAATTGATCGAATTGGTTGTTTCGATGATGCGTTCGCTTTCCGTAATAATTCTCAATTCACGAATGGATTCATAGAGCTTTTCAGTAACCCCATCCGTTTCATCAAGAAGCATCAGTGCTGATCCAAGATGAGAAGCAATCTTCTCAAAAGCCATCATTTCTTTATGTTTCTGTTCAAGTTCGAGATCTTCACCTTCAATAAGATTGGATGTTTCTATTTCATTGATTTGAAATGTCAAGAATTCTAAATCATCTTCGTTTAAAGTACTCGATTTCTTATTTAGGATGTCTTTGCGAATTGAATCATATTTTTGAAATGCGTTTTTAAGTTCAGCTAAAAGATCTTTCTCATTAACAAACCGATCTAATAAACCAAGATGATATTTTGTATTTAGAAGATATTGGGTATCATGTTGATTATGAATATCAATCATCATCGTTCCCAACTCTTTTAATAGACCAACTGAGATGGTTTTCCCATTGAGTTTAGAACTTGATTTTCCTTCTTTATCTACTTCACGGTAAATGCTTATTTCTCGTTTTGTTTCTATCCCATTATCGTTTAGCCAAGTGAGAATGAGTTCCCTATCTAGCGTAAAAACGCCCTCAATTGAAGATTTATTAGACTCTTTACCGACGGACTCACTTAAAAAACGATCTCCTAGTAAGATTCCGATCGCATCGATCAGAATGGATTTACCTGCCCCAGTTTCACCTGTAAATACACTAAAACCTGGCTTAAAATCTAAGGAGACTTCATTAATAAGAATAAAGTTTTTAATGGTTAGTTTTTGGATCATATCTATCTTAGATTATACCTTAAATGATAACTTTCCTGATGATTTCTGCTTAAAGAGTAAAAATGTATGTTTTTTACCTTAATTTAACATTCATATACCGAGCGATGATTCAATCTGTTGGGTTGTTGTTTCCGTAAGTCTTCATCAATTCTTGAACTTTAGATTCAAATCCTTTGAGTTGAAGATCACATTCTTTGACTAAAGATAAACCTTCTTCAAACAAAGAGATGGATTGTTCTAAACTGGATTCATTTTTTTCTAAAGCCATGACGATCTCATTGAGTCTCTTCATCGATTCTTCAAAGTTTTTCTTTTCCATAGGACTCCTTTTGGGTTACGATGGATTTTATTTCACCATCTTTGATTCTTGTAGTCAATACATCGTTTACTTTAATATCTTCAAGAGATTTTATGACTCGCTCATCGATCTTGGTGATGGAGTATCCTCTTTGAATTACAGCTAAAGGTGAATAAGCATTTAGTAGACCCACCGTTGAAGCAAATTTAGAACTCTGTACATTCAGATTGCCTTTTAGTGATGAGCCTAGATCGTGTTTTAAGCTCATCAGGGTGTTTTCTTTTACTCTAATGGATTGTATCGCAGCGAATCTTAAGGCTTCATTTAAGGTCTTTAATCGGTTCTCAGTAGGTTTCATCGTAGATGCATATTGGAATAAGCGCTGAGTCATCATCGTTAGATGAATCGTAGCGTCTGAAACGATGAGCTCAGGATTACTCCAAACTGAATAATTCTTTAATCCTGAGAATACAAGCAAGGATTGATTCAACTTTTGATTCATTAATTTAGAAAGAAGCTGTCTAAACTGAGCTGTCTCTCCTTTTACTTCTCTAAAATCTCTTAAGACCGCTTGAGCTGCAGCTGTAGGGGTTGCGGCTCTTAAATCCGCAACATAATCTGCGATGGTCACATCCACCTCATGACCAATCCCAGATACGATAGGAGTGTTCAATTGATAAATGACTCTCGCTAAACGTTCATCGTTGAAGGCCCATAAATCTTCTATTGAACCTCCGCCTCGCGCTAAGATCAAGACATCATGTTGATTTTGATCCGCTAAGACCAATTGATCAATGATCTTAAGCGCTGCCCCATCTCCTTGAACCAGCGTCTCATAGACCGTTGTTTTAATTCCAGGCCATCTTAGGTTAAGGGTCTTTAAAACATCTTGTAGAGCGGCTGTTTTAGCGCCTGTGATGATGCCTATACTTTCTGGATACCTAGGAAGAGCTTTCTTATGAGAAACATCGAATAGGCCTTCTTCATAGAGTTTTTTCTTGAGTCTTTCAAACTGTAGGAATAAATCTCCTACTCCATCTAAACTCATTTGACTGACATTGATTTGAAGAGATCCTTGAGGAGGATAGACTGAAACCGAGGCTTTAAGAAGTACCTTATCCCCTTCTTTAACAGGAAAACGAACACTTAAGGTAGCATTCGCAAACATAATACATGAAATTCTAGCTCCTTCGTCTTTTAAGGTAAAGTACCAATGGCCACTACGATGAGCAGTATAATTGGAGATCTCCCCTTTTAACCAAAATGATTTAAAGGAAGGATTGGTTTCCAAATTTTGTTTAATGGATTGAAGTAATTCTGAGACTGAATAAGCGTCTTGACTCATAGACAATCAAGGATCCCATTGATAAACGCAAAACTATCTTCATTGGAATAAACCTTAGCGATCTCAACAGCTTCATTGATGACGATGGCTTTGGCCGCTTCATCGATTGCGAATTCACTGATGGCACATAAAAGGATGGCTCGATCAATCGCCAACAATCTTTCATATTTCCAGTCAGGGTTAAGATGTTCACGAATGAATTGAACATACTCTTCTTTATTCTCCAAAATGTTGTATAAGTTATTTAGAAGATAGGTTTGATCTTCAGTGGTGGGCTCAATACCTTCATCGACGATGATCGCCGCAATGGATTTATCCAGCAACAAGTGCTGATAGAGATAAGTGACCAATAGTATACGTAATTTATGTCGATTCATAGCTACCCGCTTTCACTTTATCTATTTTAACATAAACCATAAAAAAACGCCCTTATTGGGCGTTAAAATTAAAGCCGATTACATTCACATCGATATGATCACATTTAACGTTGGTCATGTCTTGTATGGATTTGGAAACACGATTCTGAACGCTCTTACAGGTTTTCTGTACATTTTGTCCATAACGTATCTTTAAATCGATGGCAATGTGAACCTTTTCTTCTTCTATTTTACAGGTGACGGATTTCTTAAATGCGCCTTTATCCAATTGGATCCCGTTTTCTTCTTGAACGCTTATGAAAGCGATGGAAGTAAATACATCTTTTTTAAGAAAAATGATGCCGTTTTCGTTGTCTGAGATTTTGATCATGGGTTGTGCTAATTCCTCTAAAGGTATTATAGCATAAGCATCTCAATTTATGAAATGACTAGTTTGCTGGAAACCATTTATCGATGAGAGCCTGTAAAGAACCATTAGCTTCCATTTCAGAAATAGCAGTATTTATTTTTTCTGTCCATTCAGAACCTTTTGGTAAAGCAACACCAATCCCATTAATGGCAGCTAAGGAATCATGTTGAGCTGTAAATTCGGACAGTTCAGGATAAACTGTCAAGAATTCATCAGCGGTTGCTTTATCAACCAATAAGAAA